>NZ_JANDMF010000014.1:0-100080 GCF_031626875.1 Clostridium sp. SHJSY1 | reverse complement strand
AATTTGATGATGGAATAATGAGAAAATTTTCTGAAAAAGTTCTTACAACTAATGGATTATTAATGATAATTGATTAAATGAAATTGTTTCTAAATTTTTACTTTAAAAAAGAATATTTATAAATGCCAAATTAAAAATCCAATTTTAATACTTAACAAATAACATAAATAGTTAAGTTTTTAGACTCCACAAATAATTTTTAGCAAAATTAAGAATAAATTTACATTTTATGAGTAATTAATATTCATTACCAAAAGAAATTGATAATTATTCTTTTTAAAAAACTATAAAAATTGGATATTAATACGATAGTTTTAATAGAGAATTAAAATCGTTATTAATTTTCTGATGTTTTTAGTAAAAATAATAAAAAAGTGAAAAAGTGGAGGGAAAGTTGTGAATTATATTAAAAGTGTTAAAATATGGCAGAAGTTACTGGTATCTTTTCTTGTTATGGTATCTCTTATGGTTATTATTGGGGTTAATGGAATATTAAATATGAGAAAAATAAATTCTAATCTTGATAATATTTATACAGAACGTTTAACATCTATAAGTGATATAAATTCGCTAAAAATAAATCTTTTACAAATTCGTGCAAATATTTTACTTATTATTGATCAAAAGAATAAAGGGAATATTGAAACTATATCTAATGACATTGCAAGATTAAAGACTGAAGATGACAAAATAGTTGATAGCTATAAAAAAACAATCACCACAGATGAGGGAAAACAAAACTTTGATGATTTTCTAGTTCTTCTTAAAGATTATCGTATTGCACGTGAAAAAATTATAGAATATGTTAAACAAGGAAATTATGAAGAAGCGGTAGCATTTTTACCAAAGGCTTCTGAAATTCGAGAGAATATGTTTACTACTCTTAATAAAGAAATTGATTTTAATATGAAAATGGCTGAAAATAAGTATAAAGATAGTATGGATGTATATACTTCTTCTTTAACTATCATAATAACAATTCTTATAGTAAGTATCATTATTGCAATCGTATTAGGTAGTTCAATTTCTATAATGATTATAAGAAGATTAAAAGTCGTTTCAAATTTTGCGGATAAATTAGCTGATGGAGATTTATCTCAAACCATTGAAATAACTAAGAATGATGAATTAGGAAATATGGCAGCTTCATTAAATAAGGGAGTAAGCAACATGCGAGAATTGCTTTCAGGGGTAATTAGTGGAGCAGAGAATATAAATGCTTCAAGTGAAGAATTATCAGCAACTATAGAGGAAATTTCATCAAAAATGGAAACTATTAATGAATCGGTAAAACAAATTTCAAATGGTACTGGTGAGTTAAGTGCAACTACAGAAGAAATTAGTGCTTCAACAGAAGAAATTACATCCAATACAGAAGAACTTTCAAGTAAGGCGACTGAAGGAGATAAGTCTGCTAAAGAAATACAAAAACGTGCTATTGAAGTAAAGATGAAGGGAATAAAATCATCAGAAGTATCAAAAGCAATTTATAAAAAGACATATGAAAAAATAGTTAAAGCTATAGAGGAAGGAAAAGTAGTTGATGAAATTAAAGTTATGGCAGAAGCGATTGGAAATATTGCAGAACAGACGAATTTACTTGCTTTAAATGCAGCTATAGAAGCAGCTAGAGCAGGAGAGCAAGGAAAGGGGTTTGCTGTTGTAGCAGAAGAAGTTAGAACACTTGCTGAACAATCAGGAGAAACAGTGTCAAATATTCAAAACTTCATAAATCAAGTGCATTATGCATTTAATAACTTATCAGAAAATGCACAAGCGGTCCTAAATTTTATGGATAATACTGTTAACGCGGATTATGACTTTTTAATAGATACTGCTATTCAATATGAAAAAGATTCACAATTTATGAGCAATATGTCTGGTGAAGTTGCTTCTGCAACAAAGATAATGGCAGATTCTATTAAACAAGTTAGTGGAGCTATTGAAAATGTTTCTGCAACTACTGAGGAAACAGCAGCAGGTTCAGAAGAAATATTAAATAGTGTAAACGAAACTGTTATTGCAATTGAGGAAATAGCAAAATCAGCACAAGCACAATCTGAATTAGCAGAACAACTTAATAATATAGTACAGAAGTTTAATATATAGGTAAGAAAGACATTATTAGAGTGTGCTTCTTATTCAAGTATCATTTATAGAGATTAAATAAGAGAAAGAGAATTTAGTATAATTTGTGCTAAATTCTCTTTTGGTTCGTCCAGTATAGCTGGCAGGCTGAAATATGTTTACATCTCTTTCTTAACAGGAAGAAAATTCATGGAAACAAATTAGGTGACAATGAAAAAACTATAGTTAAATTATAGATAAATATATGTAAAAGAAACTCCTATCTTGTTAAACTTTTTTCCAGAGAGTCACGAGTATCCTTCATTTGTTGTAGTTGCTGCTGAAGACGAACTTCAGTATCACTTTTTGAACATCCTACTAAACTAAAAGTTAGTATTAAGAACATTATTATTGAGAAAAATCTTTTTTTATTCATCATTTCCCCTTCTTTCATATAAAGTTGATAAAATACATTTTTATAATTAACTTGATATCCTATTGTACTTCTTAAATTAATTTTATGTATTCCAACAATCATTGTAAATAGGACTATGTGCGCGATTTTTTTAGGACTTTAGTCCGATTTTAGCAAAGGAAGAATGATTTAATTGTGGAGAAGTCATTCTAATAGGTATTATTTATATAGGGTAAATAAATTCAATGAGAAGGATCTAGGATATAATAACTGACATAATAAAAAAGGATATGGAATAATAATAAACTATGTAAAATCTGTAGAAGGAGAATAAAAAAGTGAATCAATATAAAAAAATAAAATTTCAATTAATAGCTAAAGAGATGGTGGAGAGATTAAAGGATAAAGGTTATATAAGTTACTATGCTGAAGATAAAGAAGAAGCTAAGAAGAAAATTTTAAGTTTAATACCATATAGTTCAAGCATATCTGTAGGTGGCTCAGAAACTCTTGAGGCTATGAACATAATAGAAGAGTTTAGAAGTGAAAAGTATAAGTTTTTTGATAGATTTAAAAAGATGCCATATGAAGAAATGTATGAGCTTTATAGACAATCATTATTATCAGATTATTTTATTTCAAGCACTAATACAATAACAAGGAATGGAGAGCTTGTTAATACTGATTCATCAGGAAATAGGGTTGCATCTATGATTATAGGGCCTAGAAAAGTAATTATAGTTGCAGGGGCAAATAAAGTAGTGGAAAATTTAGAGGAAGCTTTTAAAAGAATAAAAGAGATAGCTCCAATGAATGCAACAAGGGTTCATCATGATGCACCTTGTGTTAAGACTGGAAGATGTATGAAATGTGAAATTCAAAGTTCTGTATGTAATTATACAGGAATAATAGAAAATGGGCGTAAAGAACCAGGTAGGATAACAATTATTATGGTTGCAGATGAATTAGGTTTCTAAATAAAAAAATATAGATGCTGAATTTCAGAAGTAAAAGAGGAGCTGCTGTTACAAAAGTGAAGTGAAATGTTAAAAAATTGCAAATGGTACTAAAAGTAAAAAAAATTAGAGGAGAGAAATTTATGTATAAAAAGAATAAAATAATGTCATTTCTTTTGGTAATTATTTTTATGTTATATTCACTTTTTACATCTAAAATGTCTGCTTATGCAGAAGGTGAAAACGTTAACATGAATGAGATTTCAGTAACAACTAATCCAGAAACTAATGAGATAAAAAGTGGTGAGTTTTGGTATGATAATAATGGTGATAAAATTCAAGCACATGGTGGAGATATGATAAAGGTTGGTGACACATACTATATGATTGGTGAAGACAAATCACATGATAAGTCAACATTTAAAAATGTAGCTATGTATACTTCCAAAGATTTAACAAATTGGACTTTTGATAAATATATTCTTACACCAACTTCTTTTGGTACTAATGGCAAACAAGATACAGAATTAGTAAGTTGTAAAATAGAAAGACCTAAAATTTTATACAATGAAAAAACTAAAAAGTATGTAATGTGGATGCATTATGAAAATGCAATGAATTATAATTTGGCAAGAGTAGCAGTAGCTACTAGTGATACTATAGATGGAGATTATGTATATGAAGGTAGCTTTCGTCCCAATAATAATGATTCAAGAGATATGACTGTGTTTAAAGATGATAATGGTTCAGCATATTTATTTTCTTCATCAAGTGTAAATAAAGTTATGAGGACTTATAAGCTTACAGAGGATTACTTAAGCATAGCTTCAGAATTAAATATGGTATATGATGGTACAACAACATCATATAGAGAAGCACCAGTTATAGCTAAGAATGATGGAATATATTATCTTATTACATCAGCAGCTACTGGTTGGTATCCAAATCAAGCTATGTATTCTACAGCCACTTCAATTGAAGGACCATGGTCAACTCCTAAAAATTTAGGGAATTCATCTACATTTTATTCACAATCAGCTTTTATTGCAACAATACAAGGAACTGAAGAAACTTCATATATTATGTGCTCAGATAGATGGGTATCCTCAAAATTAGGAGATTCAACGTATGTTTGGATGCCACTTACTTTAGATGGGACTAGTGCTTCTATGGAATACTATGATAGGTATAAGATTGATATAAATACTGGTGTTATAACTATTCCTGAAACAAGTACATTGATTTCTCAAGGAAAGCCATCCACAGCGTCTAATGTAGCAGTTGGGTCTAGTGCAGGTAATGCAAATGATGGCAACTACAATACCAATTGGCTAACCACAGGCAGTTCAGGAAATTGGCCTGCATGGTGGAAGGTTGATCTAGGAGGTAGATATGAATTAAATAATGTACAAATTTCTTGGTTTTTATATAAAGGTTCAGAAGCGTATTATAAATATAGAATTTGGGTTAGTTATGATGATGTGAACTATACTCTAGCATTAGATAGGATGGATAATACAACTTATGGATTTACATCTGATATGCTATCTAGTATAAAAGGTAGATATGTAAAGATTGATATGCAGTCTGCTGTACCTTTCAATAATCCCACCAATAATTGGTACACGCCTCAATTATGGGAAGTTAAAGTCTTTGGTAATAAATTAAATGATTAATTTTGCAGAAATTTTTTAAATCTAAAATTATAGAAAAGGGTGAGGTGTAATTAACATCTCACTTTTTTAATGGAAGGTGAGTCCTTTATTTTTTATAACATATATTTTCTTATTATCATAAAAGTTGTAAAGATAAAAAAGTATATGAAATATTGAAAAAATACATGATTTTTCATAAAATAAGATTATCGCTAAAATATTTACTGAAATTTTGATAAAAAGTAAATAAAATCAAAAGAAAATTCATTTGTAATATTTTTACATTTAAGTAAAATATAATGGGGCAGTAAAATTACAGTAATTTTGAAAGGAAAAAATTAATAATGGAGTATTTTAATAAAATAATAGAAAAAAATTATGTTAATGCACCATTAATAAATGATATTTCAAAGTATGTGGAATTTATACTTGAAGAGGGTATACCACACATTCCGTATAATAGTTATGTACATTTTTACAAAGATGGAAGTAGAAAAGAGTTTGAAAAGGCATATTTTGAAAGAAGAAAACAATTAACTGCATTAGGATTATATTTACAATGGAATATTTCAAAGAAAGCTATAAATTATTTTCAAGAATTATTATGGAATATATCAAATGAATTTAGTTGGTGTTTAGTTGCTCATTTACCATATGGGAAAGATGAATTTCAAGATGAATCATCAAAAATAATTGATCTCTTTTCAGCAGAAACAGCACAAACTTTATGTGAAATTCTAATAATTCACAAAGATAAAATAGATAAATTACTATGTAATCATATAAAGAAACAGATTAGAGAAAGGGTATTGTTACCGTTTATAAACAGAAATTGGGAATGGGAAACTGCAACTCATAATTGGAGTGCAGTTTGTGGCAGTTGCATTGGAATAGTTGCTTTATTAATGGAAAAAGATAAAATGCAAGAGTTTATTTTAGAGAAGGTTGAAAATGCATTAGATTGTTATATAAAAGGATTTGGAAATGATGGAATAACATTAGAAGGAATAGGATATTGGGCGTATGGATTTGGATACTATAACTATTACAAAGCATTAAGGATGGAAATATATAAAAAAGATAATGAAAAATATATTAGTAAGATTAAGGCTATAGCAAGCTTACCACAAAAAATTCAAATTTCAGAAAAAGTATTTGTTCCCTTTTCTGATGTACCTCCAGATACAATTTTGCCTTCAGGGTTAATATCATATTTACATAATAAATATGATATTAAAGTGCCACTAATTAAAAGTATAAGTTCTTTTGATTTTGATCATTGTTATAGATGGGCTCACATAAGCAGAAACTTATGGTGGACAAGCGGAAATGTATTAAATTGGAAGTTAGTTGATATATCTTGTTATTTTAATGATGCACAATGGATGGTTCATAGGAAAAATAAGATGTTTTTTGCAATAAAAGGAGGCAATAATAATGAACCACATAATCATAATGATATAGGAAGTTTTATTCTTGCTATAGATGGAGAAATAATATTAACAGACCTTGGAGCAGGAGCATATACAAAAGGGTATTTTGGAAATGAGAGATACACTTATAATCACACTAGATCTTATTGGCATTCTGTTCCACTTATAAATAAGTGTGAACAAAAAGAAATAGGAGTCAAAAGTAATGTTATTAAACATAGTATTACTGATAAATTCATAGAATTTCATTTGGAATTAACTTTGGCATATCCTTTGTTGAAGTTAGATAGATTCTATAGAAAAGCAAAGTTTGAAAATTACAATAAGGTTCTAACAATAGAAGATTTTATTGTGGGGCGAGATATTACCACAGTGAATGAAGGGTTTGTAAGTTATATAAAACCTGAAATAATTAAGGAAGGGGAAATAATCTGGAAGGGAACAAAAGGAAAAATTATATTATTATATGATTATAATAAATTTAGCTATTCTATAGAGAAAGAAGAAGTGCTTAATCATTATAATGAGATGATAAGTATATATAGATTAGGATTGATAATACAAAATAAAAATAAAGAATTAGTAATCCCATTTAAATTTTATTATCAAACAATATGAAGTTCTAATGAAAAAGAGGGATATGGTATGAATAGATATTTTCCAAAGACAATTAAAAATCGTATCACTATAATTATAATGTGTTCTACAATTATTACGACTATATTGATATCTTATTTTTGTTTTTCTACATTTCAATATTTACTCAAAAAGAATATAATTCAATCTACTGGTTCAAATCTTCAATTAGTTATGAAAAATATTGAAAATAATATGGAGAATGTTGAGAATTTAGCAAGGTGGTGTAGCACTAATACTTTAATTTCCTCTTATGTATCAAATGCTCCAGTCAATATTTCTGGTAGAGATGCATTGAATACTTATTATAGACTTCAAGAGGAATTACTTAATTCAAGGGCAAGTAATTATGTTGGAAGGTTAATAATCAGTAATCCTGAAAATGCTTTATTACAGACATTAGATAGCAACAACGAAGGGTTTCTCTCTGATGGAAAAACAAGCAGAGAAGTTCCATACTTTCAAGAATTAATAGAATCTAGCGATTTAAAATGGATTGGGCTAGAAAAAGATCCATTTAAGAGAGATGATGATTTATATATAATACCAATAATTCGTCCAGTATATAGTAATGCTAATTTAAATGTTCAAGGATGGGTATATATTTCAGTAAATACAAGTATCATTACAGACTATTTAGAAGATTACAAACTTGAGGAAAATTCGGCATTATATATTATAGTAAATAACATTATTTATTTATATAAAGATAAAAAGTTAAAAGAAATATCACCAGAATGTACAGTAGTTAAAAAAGATACTACCATATATAATAAAGATATTTCTTATTATATAGTTAAAGATGAAGAGGGAATATCACATACTGTTGTTAGTTATACTTCTAATTTAAGTGGATGGTATATAGCTCAAAGTATTTCTAATGAGCAATTCTTTGTGAAAAGAAGTACTTATCTTCCTTTAATTTTGATTATCATAGTGCTGCTATTTTCTCTAGGTAGTGTTCTAGCATATACTTTTAATAGAATGATTAATAATCCTATATGTAAAATTAATAAAAAAATACTTGAAATTTCATCTGGTGATTTTTCAAGAAATACTTTTATAGAGAGTTCAGATGAAATTGGAACTATAGGTAAAGGTATTAATATCTTATCAAAAAATATTTTAGATCTTATAGAATCCAGAGTTTCAGATGAAAAACAAAAGAAAGAATTAGAATTTAGAATGCTTCAAAGTCAAATAAATCCGCACTTTCTCTATAATACTTTAAATTCTATTAAGTGGATGGCAACAATACAAAAAGCTACAGGTATACCAGAAATGACTACATCTCTTGCACGTCTATTAAGAAATATTGCAAAAGGAACTAGAGAGTTGATTACAATAAAAGAGGAACTGGAATTGTTAAAAGATTACATAACAATTCAACAGTATAGATATGGTGGAAGTATTACTGTCAATTATAATGTTATGTCAGATGAGTTGTATAGCTGTAATATTATTAAATTTACATTACAACCTATTGTTGAAAATGCTATATTTCATGGAATAGAGCCAAAGTTGGTAGAAGGAATTATTGATATTAATATTAAGAATATTGAAGATAACAAGGTAAGAATCGAGGTTGTTGATAATGGTATTGGCATACCTGAAGAGAAAATGAAAAAATTACTTACTTCAAAAGAAGCTACTAGCAAAACTTCTTTCAATAATATTGGCATAATCAATGTTCATGAAAGAATTAAATTAACATTTGGTAGTGAGTATGGATTAAATATTGAAAGTAAAATTAATCAATACACTAAAATTATAATTATGATTCCTTACCAAAGAGGTAAATAAGATTATTTTTAAAAGAGGAGAGTATCTATGTTTAAATTATTAATTGCTGATGATGAGCCTTTAGTTCAAATTGGCGTCAAAGCTATGTTAAATTGGAGAGATTATGAAATTGAGGTGGTTGGTACTGCATCTAATGGCAAACAAGCACTTAATATAATTCAATCTAATATTCCTGATATAGTGATAACAGATATAAAAATGCCAATTATGGATGGATTAGAATTAGTTAAATATTGCATAGAGAACTTTGAAAATCCTCCAGTATTTATAATCTTAACAAGTTATGAAGAATTTGAATTTGCTAAGCAAGCCATTAAATATAATGTAATCGACTACTTGATTAAGTTGGAATTAGATGCTAATATCCTGAAGGACTCTATAAGAAGAGCTTTAATTCAAATTAAAAAAATAACTGAGAAAAGAGAAGATTCTAATGTATTATATGAAGAAAAGCTTAGGGTTCATATTTTTGAAGAAAAATTTTTTGTGAAACTTTTATATAATTTATTCGAAAGTGAAGAACAATTGATTATGCAAGTAAAGGAGTTGAAACTGGATTTAAATGGAGATAGATTTTTATCATGTTTTTGTGAAATATGTGGAGATGATGAAGAAGTATTATCTAATGAGAAAATATTAAACCAGTATATATGTACAATAAACATGTTTAAAGAAATAGTAGGTAAGTATTTAAAGTGTTTTATTCTTTCTCTTGATTACAAGCATTTTGTAATTATTTGTTGCTTTGATAAATCTGAAATTGAGAATATAAATACATTAGTACTTTCGTCTCTTGAAAAAGTTTGTTTAATGATTTATAAATACTTTAATGTAAAAATTAAAATTGGAGTTGGAAATTCCTATGATAAGTTACAATCTGTAGATATTTCCTTTGAAGAGGCAAGACATTGTTATAATTCAAATATTAATAGAGGAAATATTACACTTTATTCTGAATTTAAAAAATCCAGTTATTTAAATGACACATTTGATTTATCTTTATTTAAAGAAGATTTTGTAAAAGCTTTTGAAGAATATAATATAGAAGAACTTTACAGGATATTTTCACAAATAATAAGAATATGTAATGAACAACATACTAAATATTTGCAAGCTCTTGATTGTGCCTGCAATATTTTATACCTTTGCTTAAATTTATTACCTAATGGAGAAGATTGTATTAACAGTATATTTTGTACAGAGGTAGATGGATATAAAAGTATATATCAAAAAAAGAATGTTGCACAAATTATTAATTGGATTAAATTACTTAGAGATAAGTTATGTGAATACTTACAAGAAAGAAAGAAAAATTATACTAATAACACAATTAATCATGTGAAAAAATATATTAATGAACATTTAGAAGAAAAATTATCATTAAATGATATTGCCTGTATGTACAGCATTAGTCCAAGTTATTTAAGCACTTTATTTAAAAAATATTGTAATATAGGTTTTTCAGAATACATTACGCAAATAAAAATTAATAAGGCAAAAGAACTATTATTAAAAGAAAATTATAAAGTATATGAAGTTTCAAGTATGTTAGGTTTTGAAAGTGCTTTTTATTTTAGCAAGGTATTTAAAAAAGTTACAGGATATTCCCCCAAAGAATATACACAAAAACAAGCTTAACATATGGATGAGAAAAAGAATAGATTGAAAATTTGTAATGGAAATCATAAAAAAGTATATGTTCTATTAAAAAAGTGATTTTGAAAATATTATTAGAATTATATGAAAAAGTGAATGAAATAGAAAAAAAGTCTATTCTTATAAATATTGGGTTTATATATAATGGATTTGTAAACCAATACAAGACTTATTAAAAGTAAGGGGGAAAGGAATAATGAAAATTAAAAAATTGGTTAGTATGGTTGTAGCCTTTTCGTTAACAGTAACAGCATTAATAGGGTGTGGAAGTAGCTCTGAATCTAATAATACTCAAGGAGGAGCAGACTCTTCTGGAAAAGTCACTTTAAAAATGGCAGTATGGGACAAAGATAAAACGGCATATTTACAACCTGTAATTGATGCATATAAAACTAAAAATCCAAATGTAGATATTGAATTATTAGATATTTCGTCAGCAGAATATCAAGATAAGCTTTCTGTTATGTTATCAGGAGGATCAGATGATATTGATATTATTACAGTAAAGGATACTCCAGGGTATTCATCTATGGTAAATAAAAATCAATTAGAACCATTGGATTCTTATATTTCAAAAGATGGTATAAATCTAGATGCATATTCCGGAACAGCAGAACAATTAAAAGTTAGTGATAAATTATATGCAATACCATTTAGAAATGATTTTTGGGTTTTATATTATAACAAAGATATTTTTGATAAGGCTAATATAGCATATCCTACTAATGATATGACTTGGAAACAATATGAAGAACTTGCTGAAAAGGTTGCATCTGGAGAAGGTTCAAATAGAATTTATGGTACTCATGATCATACATGGAGGTCAACTGTTCAATTACCAGCAGTGTTAGATGGTAAAAATACAATAATTCAAAATGATTATTCTTTCTTAAAACCATATTATGAAATGGCTTTGAAAATGCAAAATGATAAAGTGATGATGGATTACTCATCTTTAAAAACAGGAAGTATACATTATTCAGGTGTATTTGAAAATAATCAAACTGCAATGTTGCCTATGGGGTCATGGTTTATAGGACAACTTATATCAGATAAAAAAAGTGGTACAGCTAATATGAATTGGGGAGTTGTGAAATATCCTCATGCAGATGGAGTTGAACCAGGTACAACAATAGGTACTATTACATCACTTGCAATTAATTCAAAATCTTCAAAAAAAGATTCAGCATGGAATTTTATTAAATTTTTCACTGGAGAAGAAGGTGCAGATATAATAGCCAAAAATGGGACAATACCTGCGATTAAAAGTAAGAATGTTATAGAAACAATATCTTCAACAGAAGGATTCCCAACAGATGAAATGAGTAAAAAAGCTCTAGAGACAGCAAAGACTTATCTTGAAATGCCAGTAAATGATAAAAGTGCAGCAATTGAAGTTATATTAAATGAAGAACATGATCTTATTATGACAGGAAGTATTAGTGTTGATGCTGGATTAAAAGAAATGGGAGAACGTGTTTCAGAAGCATTGAAAAAATAATATATATGAAACAATAGAAATTTAAGGGGTCAAAATTATGGCCCCTTAAGCTTAAATTAAATACAAAGGGGGGACATGTTTAGCTTATGCTAAGCGATTTATATGCAAATAAAAGCAAATATGAATATTCGAGAAAAAAAGTTATTCACTAAAATGTCCAAAAAAGAATTGAAAAAAAACTTGATTGCATATTCTTTTATACTTCCTAATTTTTTAGGATTTGCAATTTTTACATTAATACCTATGATTTTTGCACTTGCATTGGCTTTTCTTAATTGGGATGGTTCTAATCCAATTACTTTTGCAGGCTTAGATAATTTTAAACATTTGTTTGAAGATTCAACTTTTAGAATGTCAATATTAAATACAATTTATTATGCTATTGGAACTGTACCTCTTACATTAGTGGCTTCCCTTGGAATCGCTATCTTATTAAATAAAAAGATTTTTGCAAGAAATTTTTTTAGAACTATTTTTTTCTTTCCCTATGTAGCATCACTAATAGCAATAGCTGTGGTATGGAATATGATTTTTAATCCAACTATGGGTATTGTAAATAGTTTTTTAACATCAATTGGGATTTCAAATCCACCAGGGTGGACTTCATCAACTACATGGGCAATGCCAGTAATTATTTTTGTTAGTGTCTGGAAGAATATGGGGTATTATATGGTCATATATTTAGCAGCTCTTCAAGGAATTCCATCAGAGTTATATGAAGCAGCAAGCTTAGATGGAGCAAGTGCGTGGCAAAAATTTAAGAATGTTACGTTACCTATGCTGACACCAACAACTTTCTTTGTCAGTATTATGCTTACAATATCTTGTTTTAAAGTTTTTGATTTTGTTTATATGATGACACAAGGAGGGCCAGGACGTTCTACCATGGTTTTGGTATATCATATTTATAATACTGCATTTAAGGAATTCTCTTATGGATATTCTAGTGCTATGTCTATGGTATTATTTGTGATTGTATTGGTAATTACTATATTTCAATTTAGAGCAGAGAAAAAATGGGTTAATTATGTCCAATAAAACCATTGAAGGACAGGAGGTTAAATTATAATGAATAAAAAGAAAAAAGAATTAATTTCAAAAATTCTAATTTATGTAGTGCTTATAGTACTTACTATATTAATGTTAGTACCTTTTGTATGGATGGTATCTGCATCGTTAAAATTAAATAAAGATGTTTTCAAATATCCATTTGAATGGATACCAAGCAAGCCGGTTTGGAAGAATTATATAGATATATGGACTAAAATTCCTCTTGCAACATTTATTTTTAATACTACAAAATTAACAGTTATTATCACACTTCTACAATTGTTTACT
Organism: Clostridium sp. SHJSY1; assembly: GCF_031626875.1. Lineage (NCBI taxonomy): Bacteria > Bacillati > Bacillota > Clostridia > Eubacteriales > Clostridiaceae > Clostridium > Clostridium sp. SHJSY1. Next base: position 86,620 of record NZ_JANDMF010000014.1, on the reverse strand, counting down.
AGTAGCTTTGCGGCATATGCATTTTCAAAATTAGATTTTAAATTTAAAGATGTTTTATTTTTAGTTTATATCGCAACTATTGCAATTCCTTGGCAGGTATATATGGTGCCACAATTTATAATGATGAGAGGATTGCACTTGAATGATACTCATTTATCATTAATCTTACTGCAAGCTTTTTCAGCTTTTGGAGTATTTTTAATGAGACAATTTTATATGTCAATACCAAATTCACTAATGGAAGCAGCTAGAATTGATGGCTATAATGAGTATAAAATTTATACAAAAATAATGTTACCACTTTCAAAGCCAGCACTATCAACTTTGACAATATTTACATTTGTAGGTGTATGGAATGACTTTATGGGACCATTAATATATATTAACTCAGAGAAACTAAAAACTATACAAATTGGACTTAGAATGTTTATATCTCAATATTCTGCAGAATATTCACTTATAATGGCAGCATCATTAATTTCATTAATTCCAGTACTTATTATATTTCTAGCTTTACAAAGATTTTTTGTAGAAGGAATTGCAGCTACAGGAATAAAGGGATAATAGGTAAAATACTGGGGAGGAATTAATTTGAATATAAATGGTTTATTTAATCCAGATAATATTTTTTTTAGATTTATGAGCAGAATTTCAGATTTAATGATAATAAATTTTCTTTGGATAATTTGCAGTATTCCAATTGTAACTATTGGGGCATCAACAACAGCTTTATATAATGTAACATTAAAACTTGTGGATGAAACAGAAGGATATTTGTTTAAGAATTTTTTTTCATCATTTAGGGAGAATTTTAAAAAGGCTACAATTCTTTGGTTTGGAATTTTATTTGCTTTTTTTATAATTGGAGTGAATATAATTTTTTGGATACAATTTAAATCCATTACAGGGTATATTGCAATATGCCTAGTGTTATTTAGTCTTTTTATATTTTTATTTACTGAAGTTTATATTTTCCCTATTTTATCAAGGTCTAACAAAACCATTAAAGATACAGTTAAAGATGCATTTATCCTTTCAATAAGATATTTGCCATATAGCCTCATAATTACAATAGTTAGCTTAATATTTATAAGTATACTTATAATTTTCCCTTTTACAATTTTGTTTATGATATTTGTTGGTTTTGCATTTTATGCTTTTATTAATTCGTATATATTTATAGCAGTTTTTAAGAAGAGCATGTTTTATGTAGAAGAATAGTTATGTATTAGATTTTTTATAGTGATGGTATGAGTAAAAGAAAATGTTATTTAAAAGGAGTATTTCTAATGAGTTCAAAATGGATAGAGGAAGCATGGAAATTTATAGAGGAAAAAATTAATTTAAGTAATGAAAGAATTGGAGCTAATTTTCCTCATGTAAGTAAAAATAAACATTATGATTTAGAAAAGCCACAATGGTGGACAGCAGGCTTTTGGCCAGGAATACTATGGTATGTATATCTAGGAAATAGGAATGAAAAATTTAAAATTACAGCAGAAGAATGTGAAAAAAAGATGGACTATTTGCTGACTGATACTGAATTAATAGATCATGATATGGGGTTTATGTGGACATTAAGTAGTATAGCTAATTATAAAATAACAGGGAATAAAGAATCTAGAAGAAGAGCTTTACTTGCAGCAAATCTCTTAGCAGGAAGATTTAATGTAAAAGGAAATTATATTCGTGCATGGAATACTTGGATAGGCAAAAAAGACAATTCTGGGGTTGTAATTATTGATTGTATTATGAATTTAGCTCTTTTATATTGGGCATCAGAAGAGACTGGAGATCCAAGATTTAGGCATATTGCAGAAAGTCATGGAAAGATGGTGCTAAATAATTTTATAAGAGAAGATGGTTCTGTTCAACATATGGTTGTATTCAATTCAGAAACTGGTGAAGTTTTAGAAAAACTTGGAGGGCAGGGATTTGCTGCTAATAGTGCATGGGCAAGAGGTTCTGCATGGGCTATTTATGGACTTACAATTTCATATAAATATACTAAATATATAGAATTTTTAAATGCAGCTAAGAAAACGGCACATTATTTTATTACAAATATGAATGGTAAAAAATATCCTGTTTGGGATTTTAGGGTTCCTGAAGATGGAGAAAGGAAATATAGATATCCTGATTCATCAGCTGCAGCAATAGCTGCTTGTGGGTTGTTACTTTTAAGTGAGCATGTTTCGGAATTTGAGGTTTCATTATACAAAGATATTGGAGAAAATATGCTAAAAGATTTGTACTATGAATGTGCAACAAAAGACAATATGGAAGAAGAAGGATTGATATATCATGCTACTGGTCATTTTCCGGAACAAAAAAATATAGATATTCCAATAATATATGGTGATTACTTCTTTACTGAAGGAATTGCAAGATTAAACAATAAAAAAATATTATTTTGGTAAAAGTTAAATAATTATTAAATCGCATTATTCAATATAGAATACTGCGATTTAATTATAATTATGATGAATTGAGGAAGATTAATATGGTTAAAGAAAATATAAGATTATACAATAAAAATCTTAAGGACAATCCATTAAAAAATAAGAAAAATTTAAGAGAAGCATTATTAAGTATAATAGAGCCATTAATACCATTTTTAAAAGAAGAAAAGCCTGGACATTTAAATCTAGGAACTAGCGGGTCAGTTTATAATGAGGAGGTTAGAGAATGTGAAGCTTTTTTAAGACCTTTATGGGGAATAGGTCCTCTTTCTACATTAAAATATGAAAAAGATTTAGAGTTAGTTGGCTATTTTGTTAAAGGATTAATAGATGGGACTAATCCTAAAAGTGAGAGTTACTTTGGAAAAGTTAATGATTACGATCAACTTATGGTTGAAATGGCCTCAATTTCTCTATCTTTAATATTATCTAAGGATATATTTTGGGATGCTTTAGATAATGAAGAAAAAGATAATTTGTATAATTGGTTAATTCAAATTAATTATCATAAAATTCCAGATACTAATTGGTTGTTTTTTAGGGTTCTGGTAAACATCGCTATGAAAAAGTGTGGAAGACCATGGTCTGAAGAAATAGTTTCGAGAGACTTGGAAAAAATAGATTCATTTTACTTAAATGATGGTTGGTATTTTGATGGATATGAAAATCAAATAGATTATTATATTCCATTTGGAATGCATTATTACGGTTTAATTTATTCAAAAGCAATGGAAGAGGAAGATCCGAAAAGATCTGAGGTATTTAAAGAACGTGCAATATTATTTGCACAAACTTATAAAGATTGGTTTTCAATAGATGGACCAGCTATACCTTTTGGAAGAAGTTTAACTTATAGATTTGCTCAATCATGTTTCTGGTCAGCATTAGCTTATGCAAATGTAGAGGCATTGCCTTGGGGAACTATAAAAGGTATTGTAATGAAAAATTTAAGATATTGGTTTAATAGAGATATTTTTTCACCAGATGGACTTTTGAATATAGGATATGGGTATGAAAATTTAAATATGGCAGAAGGGTATAATGCCCCTGGTTCTCCATATTGGGCATTAAAGATATTTTTAGTTTTAGCAGTACCTGATGATCATCCATTTTGGTTGTCAAAGGAACAGGATTTACCTTTTAAAGATAAAAGTATTCAAAAAGGTCCTAGAATGATAATTTATCATGATAAAACTGGGAAAGAAGTTCAAGCATTTACATCTGGTCAACATTCTCATGAACATGCTCATGCTGATGCAAAATATGAAAAATTCGTATATTCAACAACTTTTGGATTTAGTATACCTAAAGGGAGATTATTACTAAAACAAGGAGCATTTGATAGTTCTTTAGCTTTATCTGAATGTGATGGATATTATAAAACACGTTATGGTTGTGAGAGTTATGATATTAAGAATGATTATATTGAATCATGTTGGAAACCTTGGAATGATGTAATAATAAATAGCTTTATTATTCCTTTGTTCCCATGGCATGTGAGAATACATGTTATTGATACTAAACGTACATTAGATACTGCAGAAGGAGCATTTGCAGCACCCCTTGATGAGGGGAAAGAAATTCTATTTCAAGATAAGGTTTTTTACAAATTTAATAATTGTATTACAGGTATCATAGATTGTAGTGGAAATCAAAAAAATCAAATGATTACACCTGAACCAAATACTAATCTGTTATATACACGTACTGTTATACCAACATTAATAGGACAAATTAATCCAGGAAGGAATATTTTAATTTCAGCTATTTTAGGTGCAACGAATGTCTCTAAGGATTTTGATTTAGGACAAAATCCTACTGTAACCTTTAGAGGAAATTTGGCTATTGTTAAGTTTAAAGAAAAAGAAGTTCATGTAAAGATATGTTAAAGTATTTTAAAATCTAATAGTGGAAAACACCTAAATAATTTTTTTATACAAATTTATATGGTGATAAGATTAACCATTTTCGACCTATAATTATAGGATGAAGATGGTTTTATATTTTTTACACATTAAGGTATGGATAGATTTTAAATTGTTTAACTAGTTTTTAGTAAAGAATAAAAATTAAAATGTTTGTTAAATGCATATAATAATAAAAGTTTTATAACATGAAGTATTAAAAATTGAATTGCAATCTAATATATGGATTCGATTTCTAAAGTATACGGTTAGGAGTGATTTGTTTGAAATATAATGGAGCTGAAATAATTATTAAATTACTAGAAAATGAAGAAGTTGAATTTATTTCTGGCATTCCAGGTGGATTTAATTTACCAATATATGATGCTTTATATGATAGTAAAATTAAGCATATATTGGCTCGTCATGAGCAGGGTGCTGGATTTATTGCTCAAGGAATTTCACGAACTACTAATAAAGTAGGTGTATGTTTTGCCACATCAGGACCTGGTGTTACTAATCTTCTTACAGCTATAGCTGATGCTAAACTTGATTCTATTCCTCTTGTTGCAATAACTGGTCAAGTACCACTAGATGCTATTGGAACTGATGCATTCCAAGAAGTTGATGCATATGGATTGACTATTCCTATTACCAAGCATAACTTTTTAATTAGAAATATAGATGAACTTTTTACTGTTATCCCAGAAGCATTTAGAATTGCTAATGATGGAAGGCCTGGGCCTGTACTTATAGATATACCTAAAAATATACAAACACAAATAATTGAAGTAGAACAATTTCAAGATAAAAAACATTCAGTTAATATAGAAAGTATCCATGAACAGAAAAATATCTCTACAAAAAAAGCATTTAATATTTCCACAGTTGAGTGTATGGCAGAAATTATAAATAATTCAAGAAAACCTATAATATACGCAGGTGGAGGGGTAATTAATTCAAAAGCATCTGATAATTTAAATGAATTAGCTAAAAAGAATAATATTCCTGTGGCATTGAGTTTAATGGGACTTGGATCTTTTCCTCATAATGATGAATTGTATCTTGGAATGATTGGAATGCATGGAGCTCCTTATACAAATTATCTTTTGCATGAAGCTGATTTAATTTTGGCTTTGGGTGCAAGATTTGATGATAGAGCTACTGGTAATGTACAGAAGTTTTGTCCTAACGCTTCAATTATTCATATTGATATAGATCCTTCTGAAATAAATAAGCTTAAATCAACCAATCTGTCTATAGTTGCAGATATTAAGGGATTTTTAGAGACTATTATTCCATTTATTAATGTTAAAAGGAGGAAGTCGTGGATTGAAAGAGTTAAGTTTTTTAAAGAAAAATATCCACTTCCAGTATATGAAGATAATTTACATCCAGCTAATTTAATTCCGTTCATAGCTTCTAAAGTACCTAGTAATACAATTATAACTACTGATGTTGGAAAACATCAAATGTGGGTTGCTCAACGATATCCATTGATAAAGCCAAAGACATTATTAACTTCTGGAGGACTTGGAACTATGGGATTTGGACTTCCTGTAGCCATTGGGGCAGCATTAGTTAATAAAGATAAAAAGATACTTTGCTTTAGTGGTGATGGGTCAATTCTAATGAATATTCAAGAACTTGCTGTTCTTGCAGATTTTAATCTAAATGTAAAAGTAATTATATTTACAAATAATAGTTTAGGTTTAGTTCGTCAACAGCAAGAACTTTTTTATAAAGAACATTATATAGCTTCTAGTTTTATATCTAATCCTAGTTTTAGGAAAATTGCTGAAGGTTTTGGATTAGAAGGTTATGATTTAGGGAATGAAGAATATCCTTTAGAGAAGCTTGAAGAAATATTAAGTAAAGATGGGCCATGTGTAATAAATATTCCTATTAAAGAAAGTGAAAATATATTTCCAATAGTTCCTCCAGGAAAATCTAATATGGAAATGATAGGTGGTGAAAGCTTTTATGATTAATACTAATTTTTATCTTATTGAACTTCTTGTGAGAAATCATTCGGGGGTGATGAGTCATATAACTGGACTTTTTGCACGACGTGCCTTTAATCTTGAAGGGATATTATGTACAAGAGTTGGTGATGGTAGCACAAGTAAAATGTTTTTATTGGTAAAAAACGATTTTATTTTAGAGCAAATTATAAAGCAGCTTGAAAAGCTTTATGATGTACTTGAAGTGTCTATTCATCAAGATTATAATCAGTCAATTTTTGAAAGTCTTGATAAAGTTCTTAAGCTTAATGATTAGTAAAATAAAAAAAAGAATGACTTCATAGGGGGAAGTCATTCTAGTAACACATTACTTATTTTTGGGGGAATAAATAATGATTTAACTACCTTATAAATCATATTATATAAACTTATTATGGCATAAATGTGACAAGTTATAAAAAAGTTTTAAAAGTCATAGGATTAATGGGTATTAAGTTAGGATAAAATTAAAAAGAGTATTCATAAATAAATTATTATTAATTGTTATTAGATGAATTTCTGATAAAATAAAGAGAAATATGTTTTAGATTAAATTGATAAGGGGAATGATTTATGAATACAAAAGAAATAAGAGACAAGTTATCTAGCACTGAATATGACTTCCTAAGAACTAATGAGCATTTACAGGATAAAATAATATTACTTACTACTGGAGGAAGTCATGCTTATGGCACTAATATTGAAACAAGTGATTTAGATATTAGAGGTATAGCTGTAGAAGCACCAACAGAAATAATAGGATTAGCTAGTTTTGAACAATTTGAAAATAGAGAAACAGATACAGTTATTTATGGGTTGAGAAAAGTGATATCTTTAATGTTAAATTGCAATCCTAATGTACTAGAAATGCTTGGAACAAAAGAAGAACATTTGTTTATATGTAATAAATATGGAAAACTTCTGAGAGATAATGTGGAGCTATTTTTATCCCAAAAGACTATTTATAGCTTTGGAGGATATGCTACAGCACAGCTTAGAAGGCTACAAAATGCATTGGCTAGAGATAATTATCCTCAGAAAGATAAAGAAGAACATATTTTAAGTACAATAAAATCTCAATTAATGACTATAGAAGATAGATATAAAGCTATTAATAATGGAGAGTTAAATTTATTCGTAAAAGAATCTGAAAAGGAAAATTATGATACAGAAATATATATGAATATAAGTTTAGAAGAGTATCCTTTGAGGGATTTTAAAAATATATATTCTGAAATGAGTAATGTTATTAGAGATTATGAAAAATTAAATCATAGAAACAGTAAAAAAGATGAGTTACATCTTAATAAACATGCTATGCATTTAATAAGATTATTAATTATGGGAACAGAACTATTGGAAGGTAAAGGAATTAATACTTATAGAGAAAATGATATTGAATTTTTAATGGATATACGAAAAGGAAAATATTCATATGAAGATATATTTTCTATGGTAGATGAGTTTGAAAAAAAGTTTAAGTATGCATCAGATAACACTACTTTACCTACAAAACCAAATTACAATAAAGTAGAAGAAATGATAATGGAAATAAATAAGGATGTGATACTTAATGAGTATAAAAATTAATATACCAGAAGATGTGAAATCAATATTGAAGACATTACAAAATAATGGTTATGAAGCTTTTGTTGTTGGTGGATGTGTTAGAGACAGTATTTTAAATAGAGCAGTTAACGATTGGGATATAACTACATCAGCAAGACCAGAGGAAACAATAAAATTATTTGATAAAATTATTCCAACAGGATTGCAACATGGAACTGTTACAGTCATGGTAAATAATGAGGGGTATGAAGTAACTACATTTAGGAAAGATGGAAAATATGAAGATGGTAGACACCCTAATGATGTAGAGTATGTAACTTCAATTTTACTAGATTTATCACGTAGGGACTTCACGATTAATTCAATGGCTTATAATGATGAAGATGGGTTAGTAGATCCATTTGAAGGCTCAAAAGATTTAAAAAACAAAGTAATAAGATGTGTTGGTGAGGCTAAGGAAAGATTTAATGAAGATGCTTTAAGGATGCTCAGAGCATTAAGATTTTCAGCACAATTAGGGTTTAATATAGATTTAGAAATTATAGAAGCTTGTAAAGAGTTATATAGCAATTTAAATAAAATATCAGTAGAAAGAATTAGAGAAGAATTTAATAAAATTTTACTTAGTAATAGTGAAAGATTAAAAACAGGATATATTTTAAATTTAACAGATTGTTGGATATCAGAATTAAATGGGTTAGAGGAATTTAGTCAGAATAATCCATATCATGTTTATTCTTTATTTGATCATACTTTAGAATCCACTAATTTAATAGAAGGTGAATTACAGCTAAAATTGGCCATGTTATTACATGATTTAGGAAAAGTTAATACAAGAACTATAGATGATTATGGAATAGCTCATTATTATGGGCATCCTAATGAATCTGTTTATATAGCTGAAAAGATATTGAAAAGGTTGAAATATGATAATGATACTATAGAAAAAGTTTTAACTCTAGTGAAATATCATGATTCAGAGCTAAGAAGTAAGAAAAGTATTAAAAAAATGCTAAATAGAATAGGTGAAGACTTGCTAAGAGATTTAATCAAAGTAAAGTGGGCAGATATATTAGCACAAAATTTAGTATATGCAAAAGATAGACTTACAAACTTAGTTAAAGTAGAACAAAAATTAAATGAAATTGTTAAAGCAAAAGAATGTTTTTCTATAAAAGATTTGGCTGTTAATGGTAGAGATTTAATTGATTTAGGTATAAAACCAGGAAAAGAAATAGGTATAATTTTAAATAGGTTATTGGATTATGTAATAGAAGATAATAGTTTAAATAATAAAGAAAGTTTATTAGAAATTATAAAAAGTGTTATTTAGAAAATAAAAAAGAATGGCTAAATAGGGGAAGCCATTCAAAAAAGTTTTATATTATTTATTATAGGGGAAATAAATAATGATTAACTACTATGAATTTTATTATAGATTAATATTATGGCAAGACTATGACAAATAAAAAATAGTTGCTAAGTATTTTGGGATACAAAGTAATAATTGTTTGTGATAGAATTAAATGAAAATGTAGTTACACATAATATTAAAATGACAAAAATTATTAAAAGAAGGTTAATGAGTAGTATGAAAAGAGTAAGTGAAGTTTTTTTTGATTATAAGTTAAATGGAAACATAAATACTGCTATTATAGAATCTGTAATTATTAATAAAAAAACTAGAATCTTAGAGATGAAGATTAGTTCAGGAAATTATATTGAGTTTGAAGAAATCGATAGTTTAAATAGGTTCATAAAAGAACGATTTGAATTAAATGATTCTAAAATTAGTGTAAAGTATTCTGATGGAACAAGTTTAAAGCCTTTAGAAGATGAACTTAGAAATATTATATTTTTCTTGTCAAAACAACATCCAGCTTTAAAGGCAGCAGTTAATAATGGTGAATATGAGGTAGCTGAAAATACTATAAATTTCAATTTTAAGATTCCAGTATCAAGTTTTTTTAGAACTATGCAATATGATAAAAAAATTAATAATTTTATAAAAAGTTTATATGGAAAGACATATAATATAAATTTTGTTGATAACATAAGTGCTGATGATATTGCAAGGATGGAGGAAGACAAACGTGCAGGTGAAATAGCATATATGAAAAATGAAATTAAAAATATACAAAAAGTTACTGCACCTAGTGAAACTTCCAAGAAATTTGAAGAAAATAAAGATGAAACAAAAGGAAAAGGTGATGGTAAAAAGTCCAATCCACAATTAATAATGGGGCGAAACGCTAATATTAAAGATCCAGTAGTAAAAATTACTGATATAACGCCAAATGAGGGAAGAGTAGTTATTGAAGGAGAAATATCAAATATAGAGGCAAAAGAATTAAGAAGTGGTAAGACATTAATTTCTTTTGATTTATATGATGGGTCAAATTCTATGACTTGTAAGGTGTTTTGTAAGCCTGGTGAAGAAATTGAAGTATTATCTAGGCTTAAAAAAGCTAAGGGGGTTAGACTCGCTGGAAATGCAGGCTATAGTAATTTCTCTCATGAAGTTGAGATGATTGCAAATATTGTAATTGAAACAGAGGGAATTAGGAGAGTTAAGAGAGAAGATAATACAGAGGTGAAGAGAGTAGAACTTCACATGCATACACAAATGAGCCAGATGGATGCTATGGCTAGTGCTACTGATTTAATTAAAAGAGCTATGAGTTGGGGAATGAAATCTATTGCTATTACTGATCATGGAGTTGTTCAATCATTTCCTGAAGCACATAAGCTACTTGGAAGAGATAACAAAGATATGAAGGTTATATATGGAGTAGAAGCATATTTAGCACCTGATAAAACACCATCTACAACTAATATAAAAGGTCAGAGCATTGATACCACATATTGTGTTCTAGATTTAGAGACTACAGGATTTTCTCCAGTGACAGAAAAAATTACCGAAATAGGTGTTATGAAAGTTAAAGATGGAAAGGTAATAGATAAATTTAGCTGTTTTGTAAATCCTCAAAAACCAATACCACCAAGGGTTATAGAAGTTACTAATATAACTGATGATATGGTAAGAAATGCAGAAACTATAGAACAGGTATTTCCTAAGGTTCTAGATTTTGTTAAAGATACTGTTTTAGTAGCACATAATGCAGAATTTGATATTAATTTCTTAAAGCATAATGCAAGAGTGTTAGGGTATGAATTTGATTTTACTTATATGGATACCTTATCCCTAGCGCAAGAACTTTTTCCAGATTTTAAAACTTATAAGTTAGGGAGAATTGCTAAAAATCTTGGGATAAAGGTTGAGGTAGCGCATAGAGCTTTAGATGATGTTGATACTACTGTTAAGGTATTTAACATAATGATTGACAAATTGAAGGAAAGAGGAGCACAGACTCTAGAAGATATTGATATATATGCTTCTGATGAAGAATCTAAGAAGGTAGCTTACAAAAAGGTTAAGACTAACCATGCTATAATCTTAGCAAAGAATTATGTAGGGTTAAAAAATCTTTATAAGCTTGTATCATATTCACATTTAGATTATTTTTATAAAAAGCCACGTATTTTAAAGAGTATGTATGAAAAATATTCAGAAGGGTTAATCCTTGGGAGTGCTTGTAGTGAAGGAGAATTATTCCAAGCAATACTTCTTGGAAGATCTGATGAACAGATAGAAGAAATTGCAAAGTATTATGATTATTTAGAAATCCAACCTCTAGGAAATAATGATTATTTAGTAAGGCAGGGGCAAGTGCCAAATAAAGAATATATACAAGAGATTAATAAAAAAATTATAAATCTTGCAGAAAAATTGAATAAACCTGTAGTTGCAACAGGAGATGTACATTTCTTAGACCCAGAGGATGAAATATACAGACGTATATTAGAAGCAGGACAGGGATTTAAGGATGCTGATGATCAAGCACCATTATATTTAAGAACAACTGAAGAGATGCTTAATGAGTTTTCTTATTTAGGAAGAGATAAAGCCTATGAGGTTGTAGTTACAAACACTAATAAGATAGCAGATATATGTGAGCAAATTAGCCCCATTTCTCCAGAAAAATGCCCTCCACATATTGAAGGGTGTGAGCAGACAATTAAAGATATTGCTTATGAAAAGGCGCATGAGCTTTATGGAGATCCACTGCCAGAAATTGTTCAGGCAAGACTAGATAAAGAATTAGATTCTATTATAAAAAATGGATTTTCAGTAATGTATATTATAGCTCAAAAATTGGTGTGGAAATCAAATGAAGATGGATACTTGGTTGGGTCTAGAGGATCTGTAGGATCTTCTTTTGTTGCGAATATGACTGGTATAACAGAAGTTAATGCACTTCCACCACATTATAGATGTGCTAAATGTAAGTATTCTGATTTTGAAGATTATGGTGTATTAAATGGTTTCGATTTACCTGATAAAGTATGTCCTGTTTGTGGAGAAAATCTACATAAGGATGGGATAGATATACCATTTGAAACTTTCTTGGGATTTAATGGGGATAAGGAACCTGATATAGATTTAAACTTCTCAGGAGAATATCAAGCAAAAGCCCATAGATATACAGAAGTTATATTTGGGAAAGGTACAACATTTAAGGCTGGAACCATAGGTACTATAGCTGAAAAAACGGCCTTTGGTTATGTTAAAAAATATTATGATGAGAAAAATATTCAAATAAATAAGGCAGAAACAATAAGAATTTCAACAGGGTGTACAGGGATAAAAAGAACTTCTGGACAGCATCCAGGAGGAATTATAGTTGTGCCAAAAGGAAGAGAAATCTTTGAATTTTGTCCTGTACAGCATCCAGCAGATGATCCAAATTCAGATATTATAACAACACATTTTGATTATCATTCTATTGATCAAAATTTGCTTAAGCTAGATATTCTTGGTCACGACGATCCAACAGTTATAAGGATGCTTCAGGATTTAACAGGAGTTAATCCTACAGATATACCTATGGATGATAAGGAGACTATGTCTTTATTTTCATCTACTGAGGCTCTTGGAGTAACTCCACAGCAGATAAATTCAGATGTTGGAACATTTGGAGTTCCTGAATTTGGGACTAAGTTCGTTAGAGGAATGCTCGTAGATACAAAACCAAAAACTTTTTCAGATTTATTATGTATATCAGGACTTTCACATGGTACAGATGTATGGCTTGGAAATGCTAAAGATTTAATTGATAATGGTGTAATTACTAGTATCAGTGATGCAGTATGTACAAGAGATGATATTATGGTATATCTAATTAAAAAAGGGTTACCACCAAACACTGCATTTAAGATAATGGAAACTGTACGTAAGGGAAAAGCTTTAAAAGAGCCTAAATGGGGGGAATATGAAGACTTAATGAGAGAGAATGATGTACCAGAATGGTATATAGATTCTTGTAAAAAGATAAAATACATGTTCCCTAAGGCTCATGCTGCTGCTTATGTAATGATGGCTTTTAGAATTGCATGGTTTAAGGTTCATATTCCTAAAGCTTATTACACAACATACTTTAGTATTAGAGCCAAGGCTTTTGATGCTGAATGGATGATATTTGGAAAAGAAAAGGTTAAGGAAAAGATGAAAGAAATTCTGGCATTAGGTAATGATGCAGGGCCTAAGGATAAAGATATGTATGATGATTTGGAGATAGTTCTTGAAATGTATGAAAGAGGAATTAAATTTCTTCCAATTGATTTATACAAATCTAATGCTACAAAATTTCAACTTGAGGAGGATGGCATAAGACCATCTTTAAATAGTATGGCAGGTATGGGGAATGTGGCAGCAGAAAGTATATCAAGTGCTGCTAAAGAAAAACCATTTAATTCAATAGAAGATGTAAAGAAACGTTCTAAGATTGGAAATGCTGCTATTGATTTGCTTAAAAAGTTTGACTGTTTAAAAGGGCTTCCAGAAAGTGATCAAATGTGTTTCTTTGATATTTTGGGATAGTATTTAAATTCTAAATAAAAGGGATATATTAGAATAAGTTATAGACATTCTAATATATCCCTTGATTTTATATTAAATATAAAAATATGAACAAAAAAAGAACGACTTATCTAAGGGTAAACAAGTCATTCAAAAAATTCATCTCATTATCTATTATAGGGGAATAAATAATGTTTTAACTACTTTACAATATTAATTATAAAATTATAATATGTCAGCATTATGACAAAATTAAAATTAAACATGGTTAATATATTCCTTAATTAAAGCTATTTTGTTATTGAAGTTACTTTCTAGTAATAAAAATATTTTTATTTAACATATTATTATAAATGTCTTCATATTATATAAAAATATGTTAAGTTAAATCTATTAGATGTGAGGGTGAGTATTATGGATAAAATCATGGGTATGGTTAATATGTTTAGTGGTTTAAGTGCAGATATGAAAATGTTTATAGGGGTAATAGTAGTTGCTGGAGTATTATCTAAATTAACTACGGAACCTAAATAGTTAAAGAGTTGAGTGATTTTAAACAAGCTACCTAGAATAGATTTCTTCTATTTTAGATAGCTTGTTTCATTTTTTTATGTTGTTTGCATAAATTTACATCTTATTTTTAAAATTTCTTCTAGCAATGAGAAAAATACAGCTAGATAAAGCTAGTAATGAAGCTGCAGTAAGAAGAAAAATAGAATTATTATCACTAGTTTTAGCTGTGTTGTTTTCAGGGTCATCTATTGATGGGTCAGGATTTGTAAGTGTATTAGTATCTTCTGGTTTTGGATTATTTTCATTTTTATTTGGGTCAACAGTTGGTTGAGTTAATTGTTTCTTTTCTACTATATTTATAGTTTGAGTAACTTTTTGATTAGTATCTTGAATTACACCGTTTACAATAAACTGACCTGTTTTTGAGGTATCTATCTTATTCCATGTTACAGAAACAGTTTTTTTAGTACCATTACCAAAGGTTGCTAGTACATTTTCAGGTAAAGAGAAACTTTCACCTTGATTAACATCAATAGAATCAGCTAATGTTAAGGATGTTACATTACCATTAACAGTATATATATTAGGTTTTGAAGGAGTTTTCATACCTGTTCCTAGGAAATAACTAGTATGAGGTGGTTGATTGTAACCAACATTTTGCCAAGCAACACCTAATCTATAAACAGGATCATGCATTAATGTATCAAAGCGATAATTTGTAACATCAGTAGTGGAGTATATACGAAGCTCTTTATTATCAGCAGATCTCCAAACAACTTCCTCTCTCCAATCCCCTAGAATATCAGCTTGTAATACTGGAGTTGCTTTAGTTGAGTTATTTGAAGCTGATCCAGTAGCATCAAGAATTGTTTTCATCTTACCATTTTCATAATCCCATTTATATATTTTAGTATCATCTAAAAGTTCACGAGAAAGGTCACCATCCCACCATGTAGCAAAATTCATAGCAGTAGGGGCATTTGCAGCATCTGCTATTTTTTCACCTTTAATTGAATAAAGTCCAACTTGTTTGGCAGCCCAAACTTCTTCACCAGGATAACGAGGATCTATATCAGCAGCAACTCCACGCCCACAATCACCATCAGCAACTTTAACACCCATGAGAATTTCGCCAGTTTTTGCATCATGAACTTCTGCATTGTATTTACAAGTTTTATCTTCATGAACTTGGAAAACCTCAAGACCTGGTCTAGTAGGGTCTAAATCACCAACATGAAGAGCATCACCATGAGAAAGCCCAGTCTGATATAAGCCTTTTCCATTATCGTCTATTGCAGCTGAACCAAATATAATTTCATCATTATTGTCACCATCTACATCAGCAATAGATAAATTATGGTTACCTCTTCCTTGATAATCACTGTTTTGATTTTGATCAGCAATGAAATTCCAACGAGATGATAGTTTACCATCTTTAAAGTCATAAGCAGAGATAGCAGTTTTTACATAGTAACCTCTAGACATAATTATACTTGGGTGAACTCCATCCAAATAGGCCACCCCAGCTAGAAATCTATCTACACGATTACCATAACTATCACCCCAGTCAGATACGCTACCACGTTCTGGAGCAAAAGGAATATTAGACATAGCAGCGCCTGTTTGACCATTAAATACAGTTAAATATTCATTACCACTTAAGACATATCCCTTATCAGTTCTATAATCTGCATTTTTATCGCCTATAACATTTCCAACACCATCAACAGTTCCATCAGCTGTTCTAAAAGCAATTTCTGCCTTTCCATCACCATCAAAATCATATGCTAAAAATTGTGTGTAATGAGCACCAGCTCTAATATTTTTGCCTAAGTCAATTCTCCAAAGACGAGTTCCATCTTGTTTGTATGCATCAATATATACATTGCCAGTATACCCAGATTGTGAATTGTCCTTAGCGTTTGTTGGATTCCATTTTACAATATATTCATATTGTCCATCACCATCTAAATCAGCAACGCTGCCATCGTTTACATCGTAAGTGTAATTTGCATCAGGGCTTGTCCCAGCTTGGGGGATTGTTCCACCTTGTGGTACTTGAAGTGGTATGGATATATAAGGACTAGTTGAAGGTTTTACATAATCAGTAGCTGCTAATTCAACACCATTAACAATAGGCCTAATATAATATCTGGAACTTCCATCACCATTAGAATCTACATAGTTTGTACTATTTGTAATAGGTTTTGAATTAAGCTTAATTCCTTCTTTGTAAATATTAAATTCTATATTAGGATCATCAGTACCAAGTAGTCGCCATCCAATATATACACCATCATTAACTTTTGTAGCAATAAGTCCACGATCTAAGGTTTCCATTTGCCTAGCTCCAGTATGTATAGTTGAATCAACTGTTGCAGCATTTACTTTTAATGGATTTTTTACAAAAGTAGTTAATGAAGAGGATACAATAAACGATGAAAGAAATAAGGAAACAATCTTTAATTTACGCATTTAAAAACACACTCCATTCTATATTTTTTTGTTAAACGTTTACTTAAGAGTTGCAATTGTTTATGGTATTTGCTTTCTTATTAATATGAATTAAATTAAAAGAAAAATATATAAAAAAGCAAAGACAAACAAAAAGTAGTTTTTCCTTTAATTATCACATCCTTTAAAGTTTAAATTTTTAAAGCATATAATAGCTGTAATAGAATATATTTTAATTATTAGAAAAAATTTACTATAGAGATATTATAACACAAATAAATATAATTACTAGATATTTGTAGTGGGTTGTGTTGGCTTTTTGTAAAAAGAACAGATAAAACAAAATAGTAAAGTTGGGTTTGTGTTGGAAGTTAAATTGTAAAAAAAATTGCACATAAACATTGACAATGTATTCCAGATGGAATATACTAGAAAACATAGAATAAATAATATTTTAAATTCGAAAGGAGGTAGGATTATGTTTTTAATGTATAAAAAAGCAGTCATTTTTATGGCACAAATTATTAATCTTAGATTATCACAATTTATCAATAGTCCTACCTCTATAGCAAGGTCTATATAAAAATAACTTTGCTATTTACAGCACTTTGTATTTATGAGGTTGTGGGCTATTGTCCATGACCTTTTTTATTTTAGAAAAATTCATTCTAGATAGATTTTTTTATGTAATTTTTAAGGTCGTGGGATATCCATGGCCTTTTTTGCTTAGTCTGTGGAAATTAGTAAACATTAGGAGGGGCGTAATGAAGAGAATATTAAGGTATATTTTAAAGTACAAGTTGTGGGTAATAATAGGTAGTGTAGCAATGTTAGCAGTTATTGGGTTAGATCTATGTGTTCCTTTTCTACAAAAAGAATTCTTAGATAAAGGGATTACTGGAGGAGATACCAGTGTAATAGGGCCTATTATTTTAACGCTTCTTGGAATAACAATTTTCAAAGCAGTATTTGGATATATAAAGGAATATCTTTATGATATTACTAGTAGTGAAGTACATGAGGAAGTAAAGGATGATTTATTTAATCATATACAGACATTAGAATTTAAATACTTTGACGATATGAATACTGGGGAACTAATGTCAAGGATTGGGGAGGATGCAGAAACAATTTGGGAAACCATAGCATTTGGCCTTAGGTTGTTTGTTGAAAATATATTGTATTTTGTGCTTTCAACAGTGATTCTATTTTATCTTAATTGGAAACTTGCATTAGCTTGTGTGGTAATCATGATTCCAATTGGATTTATAGGAATGAAACTTGAAAATAAATTTGGTGAAAGTTATGGAAAGATAAGTGATAAAACAGCAGAGATAAACACATCAGCACAGGAAAATATTGCAGGTGTAAGACTTGTTAAAGCATTTACTAGAGAAAAATATGAAATAAAAAAATTTATGAAATTAAATAAAGATTATTATGATTTAAATATGGAACAAGCTGATATCATAGGAAGGTATTTTCCGCCAATTGAATTTTTAACAAATGTTTCATTAGTCATTATGATTGTTTTAGGTGGATATTTTGTATCCAATGAAGAAATTACCTTAGGTGTTTTAATGGCATTTAGTAGTTATATATGGAATTTAATATGGCCTATGAGAATGCTTGGAGATTTAATTAATCTTCTTTCTAGAACAGCAGCTTCTGCAAAAAAGATTTTCAAAATAATGGATAGAGAAACAGAAGTTAAAAGTAAGGAGCATGGATATTGTCCAGAGAAAATTAAAGGTGAAATTGAATTTAAAGATGTTACATTCAAATATAAAGATGAAGAAGTGTTAAGAAATATAAATTTAAAAATTCCAGCTGGCAGTACAGTTGCTGTAATGGGAACTACAGGTTCAGGAAAATCTTCTCTTCTTAGCTTAATTGGTAGACATTATGATGTTAGCATAGGAGAAGTACTTGTAGATGGAGTTAATGTTAAAGAGTATGATTTAACTAAACTTAGAAGAAATATGAGTATAGTTCCTCAAGATACATTCTTGTTTTCAGATTCTATCTTGAATAACATAAAATTCAGTAATGGAAGAGCAGAATATGATGAAGTTGTTAAAGCTTGCAAAACTGCATGTTGTTTTGATTTTGTAGATTCATTAGAAGATGGATTTGAAACAGAGATAGGAGAAAGAGGTTTAGGTCTTTCTGGTGGTCAAAAACAAAGATTATCTATTGCAAGGGCTTTACTTAGACATGCTCCAATTCTAGTTTTGGATGATGCTACTTCAGCGTTAGATATGGAAACAGAACATGAGTTATTAGTAAATTTAAATAATAGAAAAAAATCTTCAACAACATTTATAATAGCTCATAGAATTTCAGCAGTTAAAAATGCAGATATTATAATTTATTTTGAAAATGGAGAAATAAAAGAAATAGGAAAACATGATGAATTGCTTCAAAAAAGAGGAGCGTATTATGACATCTATGCTGAACAGTTTAAAGACTTTGATTCTCTAGAAGAAGAGGTGATATAATGGCACGTAATACAACAAGAAAAGATGAATATACAACAAGAAGAAGTAAAAGAGAGCTTATAGGAAGGTTATTAGTTTATTTAAAACCTTACAAAAAAGAATCTGTGTTAGTAATAGCTCTTATGTTATATGTAATGTTATGTGGAGTTTTGAATCCATATCTTTTGAAAATAGCAATTGATGATAAAGTAGCAAATCATGATATAAATGGGCTTATATTTATTGGTGTAATACTTGTAACACTTAATTTAGTAGCATGGGGAATATCTCTACTTAGATGGAAAAAGATTTATTCGGTTACAAATAATATACTTCTAAATATACGACGAGAATTATATACTCATATTCAAGATCTTTCTTTTGATTTTTTTGATAGTAGGCCTGTGGGAAAAATTCTTGCAAGGGTAGTTGGGGACGTTAATGCACTAAAAAACCTATTTAACCAAAGTATTCAGCAATTAATTCCTCAATTATTAAACTTACTTCTAATTGCAGTTGCTATGTTAATGCTTAATGTAAAACTTGCATTAGTTTGTATAGCACTTCTTCCTATTCTTGCAATAGCTATGTTTTGCATTGAAATATTTTCAAGAAGAAGATGGGAAATATATAGAAAGAAAAGATCAAATTTAAATGCCTTCACCCATGAAGAATTTTCAGGAGTTAAGGTTGTACAATCTTTTGCTAAAGAAAATGATACTGATAAAGAATTTAGAGCCTTAGTAAAAAGTTTAAAAAAATCTTGGAATGCAGCAGTAAGATTGAATGATATGTTTTGGCCACTAGTTGAATTATCAGCTGGAGTAGCTACTTTAGTAGTATTTGCTGTTGGGTATAAGATAGTAATTAGTGGGGAAATTCAAATAGGTACTTTAATTGCATTTTCTATGTATGCTGGAATGTTTTGGAGACCTATAATGAACCTTTCAAGTTTTTATAATACTTTAGTAACTAATCTTTCAGCTGCAGATAGAATATTTGATATTCTAGATGTAGAGCCAGTTATAAAAGATAAGGAAGAGGCAGTAGATATGCCTAAAATTCAAGGCGAAGTTGAATTTAAAAATGTTGGATTTTCCTATGAAGAAGGGTCTGATGTATTAAAGGAAGTAAGTTTTAAGGTTAATCCAGGGGAAAAGGTTGCTTTAGTAGGTGCTACTGGTGCAGGAAAATCAACAATAGTTTCACTTCTAAGTAGATTTTATGATGTTAGTACTGGTGAAATATTAGTAGATGGAAAAGATATAAGAAATGTAAAATTAGAGTCTTATAGAAATCAAATGGGAATAATGCTTCAAGATACATTCCTTTTTTCTACAACTATAATGGAAAATATAAGATATGGTAGATTGGATGCTACAGATGAAGAGGTAATTGCAGCTGCAAAAGCTGTTGATGCTCATGATTTTATTATTAAACTTGAAAAAGGATATGAAACAGAAGTTAATGAAAGAGGATCTAGGTTATCACTTGGACAAAGGCAATTAGTATCCTTTGCAAGAGCTCTATTAGCTAATCCAAGAATTCTTATATTAGATGAAGCAACTTCTAATATAGATACACAAACAGAAAGATTAGTGCAAAAAGGTATAGAAAAATTACTTCAAGGAAGAACTTCCTTTGTTATAGCTCATAGACTTTCAACTATAAGAGACTGTGATAAGATTATGGTAGTTGAAGGTGGAAGAATTATAGAATCTGGAAATCATGATGAGCTTATTTCTAAAAGGAAAGCTTATTATGGATTATATTCAGCTCAATATGAGTTTTTGAACGAGGGAGCTTAGAAAACGAGATTAAAGAAAGTCCTTCATAGTGTAGAGATACATTGTGAAGGATTTTTATTTTAGAAAAAAGTTAAGTTGTTTTCAGAATGTTTAATTTATTTAGAAAATACAAACATAGAATATATTGACTTTTAGTCATTTTATTAGTAATATGAATTTGTGGAAAAAATTTCAATAGAAGTGTTTTTTATTGAGATAAAGTATCCTTTTATTTGGCAGTTTATCTCTGATATGAAAAATATTTTAATTATGAGGAGGAAATATTAATGAGAAGTTTTATAAAAGATCCAAGTGATATTATAAAGTCAACAAGTAAACCAACAACTTTTTACGATTCAGAAACTATTACAGTTTATTGGGAAACAAAACCTGAAATTATTGAAAGGCTTCTTCCACCACCATTAAAACCTGCCAAAAGACCTCTAGTAAGTGCTTTTATAGCAGATTATCCAAGAACTAATTTTTGTCCAGGCTATAAGGAAGCAGCTTTATTTATATTAGCAGACTTTAATGGAAAGTTAGGTAATTATTGTTTATCAATGCCTATAAGTGATGGGATGGCAATGGCACTGGGAAGAGAAATTTATGGTTTCCCTAAGAAAATGGCAGAAATTGAATTGAAAAAAGATGGAGATACAGTTGAAGGAAGTGTATCTAGACATGGAATTGAGTTCTTTAATGTTAAGGCAAAACTTAATGGAAATTTTAATGATAAAGATGAACAAAGCATGATTAATGATATTTATGGAAAAGGATTACCTATATTTAATTTTAAATATTCTAAGTCACCAGATGGAAAAGGATATGACTTAAGTCCAAGGCTTGTAAGTCAAGGAACAACTGTAGATACCAAAGTAATTGAAAACGGTGAATTCGAGATGAAATTAAATGATTCACAACATGACCCTTGGACAGAATTAGAAGTTGTAAAAATGTTAGGATGTAGCTACACAGTAGGAACAGCAGTGCTTTTAAGAGGTGAAGTTTTAGCTGAGGTTGATCCAATGGCTTATGTACCTTATTCCTATACGAAATGGGACTGGTGGGAAGAAAATTAATAAATTAAAAGGAGGATCCAGGCAATGAAAGATTTTAAAGATAAGGTAGCAGTTATTACAGGAGGAGCAAATGGGATAGGTCTTGAAATAGCTAAGGAATGTGCTAAAAGATCTGTTAAAGTAGTAATAGCTGATATTGATGAAACAGATTTAAAGAGAGCTGAAGAAGAACTTAAAGGTTATGGTGCTGAAGTTTTAGCTGTTCAAATGGATGTTATTAAATATGCTGATATGGAAATGCTTGCAAAGAAGACTATTGAAAGATTTCAACATGTAGACTTATTATTCAACAATGCAGGAATTATAGTTCCAGGACCATCATGGTTAATATCTCTAAATGACTGGGAATGGACTATGAGAGTTAATGTAGGTGGAATGGTAAATGGTCAAAAAGTATTTATACCAATAATGCTAAAACAAGGGACAGAGTGTCATATAGTGAATACTTCATCTGTAGCAGGGCTATTGGATTTAAATGGAATGTCAGCTTATCATACTTCTAAGTTTGCAACAATTGGATTATCTGAATCTACTTATTTAGATCTTCAATGTGAGACAGATAAAATAAAAATGTCAGTTTTTTGTCCGGGATTTATAGCAACAGATCTTGACAATTGTGAAAGACATAGACAAAAGGAATTTGCAAATGATATGAGTGAACCATATTATCAAAGTGAATTATATAAAAAGGAAGAAGAAATGAAGCATAAAGGTATCCAAGGTGGAGTTTCCATGGATATAGTAGCTCCAGCTATCTTTAAAGCAATTGAACAAGAAGAATTTTATATACTTACACATCCATACTTAAATCCGCTTATAGAACTAAGAATTAAGAATATGTTTAATGGTGGAAGTCCATCTATGGATGTAATAAGAGGGATAAAATAAATTTGAAAATAAATATATAAAAAGAAATCCTCTATGATGCAAACAAGCATTGTGGAGGATTTTTTTTAAGAATGTTATTCATTATATCTAGGTAAACTCAACTCAGATACCTTAGCTGAATAAGTTTGAATGAGCAAATTATAAATTTAGGGGTTCTTTTATGATATTCTTGAGAATAAATATGGAAATATTCTTCACCATATTTAAGGAAACTCGACTCAGGTACCTTCGCTGAGTAAGTTTGCCTTGCCAAATCATAGATTTGGAGGCTCACTTATGGAAATATTCTGAAGAATATGCTGGCATAATGCGGGTTTGAAGAGTTTTGGGTGAAAAATATTATGAATTTTAAGTAATTTGGATTAGAAATAAAAATATCATATGAGAAAAGAAATTGAATTGGTGAAATTTACATTTCAGCTAAATGGTCTTTGGTACTATGAAAGAATTATAAAATAATTTAAACTTAAGGAAATGGTAATTAAGTTTATTATTCAATATAGTTACATAATAAAAATAAATGAGAGTGATAAATTTTGGGGGAGGCTTTTTAAATAATTTTTCAGGAGAACAAGATGGGACAGGTTTAATGTTATCAATAGGTGGAGGTATATTGATTGCAGGAATTGCATTAACACCAATTATATGGAGAACCTTACTTTATTTCGTAGATATGATAACAATGTTTTTTAGTGGATAAAAATAGTATTCGTATAGTTTTAACTCAATAGAAGACTATGAGCTAGGCAACTTAAGTTGAAAGTTCATAGTCTTCTATTATTTTTTTACTATATAGTATATTCCTCACTATAAATATGGTAATATGGTAATATTGTTACATTTGTATATATTTTTTACAAATGAGAATCTGCACTCATTAGTTGAATAAGTTTGTCTTGCTAAATCAGAAATTTGGAGACTCACTTGTGGTAATGTTCTGAAAAATATGCTGATAAAATGTTGGTTTAGGAGGATTTTTATAAAATATAATAGTTATCCATGATGATGAATAAATAGTTGAGAAGGGATGTTAGAGAGTAATAAATTAATTTTATTTAACAAGGTAAGTATAAAGAAATGTATGATGCTCAAGCAGGATGGTATCAATAAGGAGGAAGCAAGTGGAGATATTTAAAGTAGAAAATTTAAAGAAAACTTTTGAAGTTGGTAATAGTAAAATACAAGCATTGAAAGATGTATCCTTTTCTCTAAATAAAGGAGAAATACTATGTATTATGGGGAGTAGTGGTTCAGGAAAGAGTACATTATTAAATATGATAGGTGCCCTGGATAGTCCAGATAAAGGTTATGTTTATATAGAAGATAAACTACAAACAAAATATTATGAAGAGCCTTATGCTACAAAATATAGAAGCGAAAAAATAGGTTTCGTATTTCAATCTTTTAATTTGTTAAAGGATTTAACTGTAGAGGATAATGTAGCATTACCGTTAGTGTTACAAGGCGTGTCAGAAAAAGAAATAAAAGAAAAAGTAGACAAACAGTTAGAGTTAGTTGGACTCCAAAAATGGAGAAAGCACAGACCAGTACAATTATCAGGGGGGCAACAGCAGAGAGTAAGCATAGCAAGAGCAATAATTACAAATCCTCAAATATTATTAGCAGATGAACCAACAGGAAATCTTGATTATAATACATCTCTAGAAATATTAGATATATTTAAGAGTATGAGGACAAATTTAAACCAGAGTATTATTATAGTAACTCATGATCCTATGGTGGCAAGTTATGCAGATAGAGTATTATTTTTTAAGGATGGAAATATAGTTGAAGATTATAAGAGAACAGGTGAAGAGGGGAATATAGATATGATACTATCAAAATTTAAAAAGGTAATTAAAAATCATGATTAAATCACTTAAAGATATATCACTAAGATTTTTAAAGTCTAATAAAAGTATAACTATTGCATGTATTAGTGCAATAGCTCTATCTATATTCTTAATAACCTCCTTAATGAATTTTTCTTTGAACTCTGAAAATAAATTAAAACAAGATATGTTAGAAAAGTTTGGAGCATTTGAACTTCAATTTGGATATGAAAATGATGCTCATAAAAATATAACAAATTCTTTTATGGATAATGTGAATTCAATAGAAGGAATAGAGAAAACTTCACCTGCATTAGTAACAGGTGATTTGCAGATTCAAGGTATAACTGTATATACATTAGGCTTGGAAGATGATAATTTAAGTAGAAGTAAATATAATTATTCTAAAAATCTTGATGATAATCAGGTATTTATAAATGAAAATCTTGCAGAAAATTTAAAGGTATCAGTTGGAGATAAGATTGATATAAATGGATATAAGAAAACTGTTGGAGAAGTATTTAAAGATAAGACAGACAGTTCTACTATTAACATGCTTATAATGAATAGAAAAAGTCTAAAAGAAATCTTGAAATTAGACTATGAAGCTACTTTTATTATGGTTAAAGTTTCAAAAGATGCTTCAGCAGTTGCAGAAAAATTAAAAAGTATAGATGATAATTTAAGGATACAAGTATTTGAACAAGATGAATTTGTACAAAAGAATGTAACGTCATTAAAATATTTTGTTGCAGTTCTTGGAGTATTAGTAATTACTATGTGTGGCATATTGATAATATCAAATTTACAAGAATATATTTATAAATACACAAAGGAATTTGCTATAATTAAAGCGATAGGAGGAAGTAGTCAACAAGTTTCCAGCATCTTAAAGATTCAAACTTTATTAATTAATATAATTGGAGTAATTTTAGGACTTGTATTAACTTGTATAAGTTCCAAGATATTTTTACCTTCATTTAATGTCTATTATATTCCTTTATGTATAACAGCACTAGTAGGGTTTATTATAATGCAATTTATCTTGCATATTCCAGCCGCAAGAACAGCAAAAATATTACCAGTGCAAGCTATGGATTCAAATGAAAAAATAGTTAATGAATATTCTAAAGGAAAGAAAACTGTTTCATTAATATTAATAGGTATAGGTGTTTTTATTGAAGTCTATGCAATTTTACTAAAGATATCAGATGGGGTACCTAAAGTTCTATTAGGATATTTATTTATATTAATAGGAATTTTTATGTTTATTAGAGTTAATATGACTAAGATTTTAACTTCTTTAATAAAACCTTTTGGTTTAGTTTTTGGAACAATAGGAAGTATGTCTATAAAAACATCAATATCACAAATTAAAAAGAGTTATATAGTAATTATAGCAATAGCTACTTCTATGATTATAACAAGTGTAGGTAGTAATTTTACTAAAGCTATTATGAATAATACAGAAGATTATTATCGAAAAGAATATAGGACAGATATAGTTATTATAAGTGGCAAAAACTTAAAAAGTGATGAGTTTATGAAATTATTTAATGATGTTAGCTCTTTAGATAAGGTAAAAGTATCAATGATTGCTTACGGCGGAACTACTAGAATAAGTAATAGGTCAAATGAGGAAAATATAAATTATTCATTAGGAAGTCTTAAAGAAATGACAGAACAAGGATTAATAAAGGAATTTAAAGGTGATGAAAAATCAAAAGTTGTAGTAAGTGAAAGCTATGCTAAAGAGAAGAATATTAAAATAGGACAGGAAATAAGATTAGCTAATCCGGAATTTGGTAATAACAGTGAAAGGCAAATTGAAAAATATGATTTTAAATTAGAAGTGATTGATATTGTTGATGATAGTTTGGTTAATTATAAAAAATTAATGATTGATTTTTCTAATAAAGTATTAATAGATAAAGATACTTCAACATTCTATAAAATAAATATTAATACAGAAAGTCCTAATATACAGGAAGCTTTGCAAGAAATTAAAGCTAATTATCCAAGTATAAAGTGGGCAACTTTACAGCAAGTCTTAGAAGAAAATAATAGAGCATTTAATGAGCGATGGGGATATTTCCAAATTGCCTTATCCTTAATAATTTTATTTACTATTTTAGGTGTAGTTAATTCTATTAAAAATAATATGAATACAAGAAGAAAAGAGTATGCAGTACTAAGATGTATGAAGTTTACATCAAAAGACTTACGAAAGATGTTGATAATTCAGTTTATAGTATTTCTAGGTATAGGTGAATTAATAGGATGTATACTTGGATATGTTGGTTCATTTGTATTAATTTGTTCTGATGGCATAAGATTTTTTGTACCTGACTATAAGATGCTATTGATTAATATTGGAGGTACATTAATTGTAAGCGTAATTTACCTAGTTCCTTATGTAATGAATATTTCTAAGAAAAAAATTAATATGGAACTTTCAATGGATGAGTCTTAGATAAAATAAATATAAAAAGTCAAAAAAGCACTTTATGAAGTGGAGAAAATGTCTACTTTATAAGGTGCTTTTGTGTTTTCGTTGAATGTTAAATGTTAATAATATATAATCTATATTAGACTTATATTATGGTAATATGAGGATTTATCACAAATTAAAGAGGATGGTTAATTATGGGGAGAAGTACTTTTAATCCAAAGGATATTATATTTTCACTAGATATAGGAACACGCTCTATTATTGGAACAGTTGGTGTTGTAAGAGATAAAAAGTTTGAAGTAATATGTGAAAAATACCAAGAACATGAAGAAAGAGCTATGGTGGATGGACAAATCCACGATATAAATCTAGTAACTCAAGTAGTGGATGATATTAAGAAGAAATTAGAGAAAGAATTAAATATAAAATTAGAAGAGGTTTCAATAGCTGCAGCAGGTAGATTTTTAAGAACTTGTGAGGCTAAGGCGAATCTAGAGCTAAATGAAACTGAAGAAATAGATAAAGAGGTTGTTAGAACTTTAGAGTTAAGTGCAGTAAAAGAAGCTGAAAGTATAGTTAATAAAAATACAGAAGGAAAACTTTATTGTGTAGGATATTCAATTAAGGAGTATTACTTAAACTCGTATATAATATCTAATTTATTAGGACATAAAGGAGAAGAAGCTGGAGTAGAAGTTATAGCTACATTCTTACCAAGGTCAGTAATAGATTCTCTATATACAGTAATGAACAAAGTTGGACTTAGGGTTATGAATTTAACATTAGAGCCTATTGCAGCGATAGAAGCTGCAGTGCCAAAGAATTTAAGATTATTAAATATAGCCTTAGTTGATATAGGAGCTGGAACTTCAGATATAGCTATAAGTTCAAAGGAAACTATAAGTTCTTATGGAATGGTTCCAATGGCCGGGGATGAAATTACAGAGAGTATAGCACAGGAATACCTAGTGGATTTTAATACAGCAGAAAGAATAAAGAGAAGTATATCAAAAGAGGAAGAGATTTCATATATTGATGTTTTAGGGTTAGAAAATACAATTACCTCAGAAAATGTTATAAAACTTATTACTCCTGTTGTAAATAAGTTAGCAGAAGCTATTTCAAATAAAATTCTGGAAACAAATGGTGATAAGGCTCCATCAGCAGTATTTTTAGTTGGAGGAGGAGCACATACTCCAGGACTTTTGGAAGGAATTGCAGAAAAACTTAATATACCACAGCAAAGAATTGCTATAAAGGACAGAGCTTCAGTACCAGAATGTGTAGCTAGTAATGATTTAGGATCAGCAGGAGTAACAGTTCTTGGTATTGCATTAAGTGCTATAAGAAGTCTTGGAAATGATTTTATAGATGTCAATTTAAATGAAGAACCTGTAAGTCTTTTTAATTCTCATAAACATACAGTTATGGATGTCCTTCTACAAGCGGGAATTAATCCTTCACTTTTAATAGGTAAAACAGGAAAGAATATAAGATTCAGCATTAATGGTAAGAAAAGATTAGCTTTTGGAGTAATGGGAACAAATGCATTAATAACTATAAATGGACAGAGTGCAGATATAGAAAGTGAAATTGCAGCTGGAGATGATATTAAAGTTATTTATGCTCAAAATGGAAGAGATGCAGAGGCTAAAGTTTGGGAATTTATTAGTGATGTAGATTCTATATCAATTTATATTAATGATAAAATAGTTAATTTAGAGCCAGTTTGCATTATCAATGGAGAGATAAAGGATATGGAAGAAGTCTTAAAAGATGAAGATGAAGTAGAAGTATTTTTGCCTAAAAAAGTTAAAGATTTAAAAAGATATGTATTAAAAGATGAAATAAAATTATATATGAATGATGAAGAGTTAAATGAAAATTTTATACTAGAAGAAGGAAATAAATTATATACTAGAGATGAGAAGAAAGATGAGGAGGCAGCTGTTGAATCAGAAATTATTAGTGTATATAAAGAGAATGAGAAAGAAAAAGAGAAAAATCCTATTATAGTAATAGTTAATGGAGAAGAAGTACATTTAAAAGGTAAAGAAGATTATATATTTGTAGATATATTTACTAATATTAATTTTGATTTAACTGTTCCTAAAGGAATAATTGAATTGATTCTAAATGGGAAACCAGCAGCTTATACAGATAAGTTAACTGAAGGAGATCAAATAGAGGTTTCTTGGAAATAATTTTATAGGAGGTAGTTTGTTTGATTAATTTTGTTGATGAGGCCAATAATATTAAAAAAGAACTTATTACCATTAGAAGAGACATACATGAACATCCAGAGCTTGGCTTTGAAGAAAAAAGAACTTCCAATATTATAAAAGAGTTCTTAAAAAATGAAGGTATTCCTTTTGTATCAGTTGCTGGTACTGGAGTATGTGGGATTATAAAAGGTGAAGGGAGTGGAGATAATAAAAAGACTATAGCTCTTAGAGCAGATATGGATGCTTTGCCTATTCAAGATAAAAAAGGACTGTCATATAGTTCGAAAATATCTGGGAAAATGCATGCTTGTGGGCATGATGCACATACTACAATACTACTTGGAGCAGCAAGAATTTTAAATAAGTTTAAAAGGAACTTTTCAGGAAATGTAAAGATTCTATTTGAACCAGCAGAAGAGACTACTGGAGGAGCTCCTATTATGATTAAAGAAGGAGTTTTAGATAATCCAAATGTTGATTTGGTAGTAGGACTTCATGTTACAGAAGATTTGGACTATGGAAAGATAAGGGTAAAAAGTGGAGTCGTTCATGCAGCTTCAAATCCTTTTGTAGTTAAGATTATTGGAAGTGGAGGTCATGGAGCATCTCCACATGTTACAGTTGATCCAATAGTAATAACATCTAATATAATATTAAGTCTACAAACATTAGTAAGTAGAGAAATATCTCCAGTCCATCCTTCAGTAATAACAGTTGGAAGTATCCATGGAGGAAGTGCTCAAAACGTAATTCCAGAAGAGGTAGTTATATCTGGAATTATGAGAACACTTACAAAAGAGGATAGAGAATATATAGTTAGAAGATTTAAAGATTTAATAGATAATTTATCAAAAGCTTTTAGAGCAAAAGCAGAAATAAATATAGAAGAAAGCTATCCATGCTTGTATAATAATGAATATGTACTAAATAGAGTTAGAAAGGTAGCTAAAGAAATTTTAGGTGAAAAAAATTTAGTAGAGCAAGAGAATCCAAGTATGGGAGTTGAGAGTTTTGCTTATTTTGCAAATGAAAGACCTGCAGCCTTTTATTTTTTAGGAACAAGAAATATACTTAAAAATACTGATAAACCAGCACATAGTTGCTTATTTGATATAGATGAAGACGCCTTGCCTTTAGGAGTGGCACTTCAAAGTAAAATAGCATATGAATATTTGACAAGTTAGTGATTTAAGATTACTCTATTATAAGGATTTATAAGCAAAAGGATAAGACTAGGAGTTGATTACATTTTGAAAATAGAAATAGGATCAAATGAAGCAGGACAAAGGTTAGATAAGTTTTTGAGAAAGCTTCTTAAAGATGTACCTTTAAGTGCTATATTTAAAGCATTAAGAAAAGGTGATGTAAGAGTAAATGGTAAAAAGGAAAAGGAAAAATATTCACTACAAGAAAATGATGTAGTAGAAATACGATACATACATACAAAGAAGGAAACTAAAGAGAATTTCATTAAAGTTGATTCAAGCGCATTAAAGATTACATACGAAGATGAAAATGTATTAATAGTGGAAAAATGGCCAGGGGTATTAGTTCATCCAGATAGTAATAAGAAGGAAGCTACATTAACAGATTATGTTCTTTCTTATTTAAATGCTAAGGGTGATTATCTTCCAGAAAATGAAGTTACATTTACACCAGCACCATGTAACAGACTTGATAGAAATACATCAGGTATAGTTATTTTTGGAAAAAACTTTGAAGCTTTAAGAGTTTTAAATGAAGCGATTAGAGAAAATGAAGTTGAGAAGTATTATAATACCTTAGTTAAAGGTAGAATAAAAGATGGATTATATAAAGGATACATATTAAAAAATGAAGAATCAAATGTTTCTAGAATATTTGATAAAAAAGTTGCAAATTCTAAAGAAATTGCTATGGAAGTTAAGACAATTCAAAGTAATGGACTTATATCTTTCTTAGAAATAAACTTAATCACAGGAAGAAGCCATCAAATAAGAGCTCATCTTTCTCATTTAGGAAATCCTCTAATTGGAGATTCTAAATATGGTGATAATAAGTTAAACTCATCCTTTAGAAATAAATTTGGGTTAGATTATCAATATCTTTATGCATACAAGCTTATATTTAGAGAAGTAGGTGGTAAATTAAACTACTTAAAGAATAAGACTATAGCAGAATCATTACCTCCTATATTTAAAAAGATTAAACAAGATGTTTTTAAATTTTAGTTAAAGAGATAGGAGAAAGTTAGTATGAAAGAAAAAGCTTCAGCTGCTAAGGGGATGTTTATACTTTCCTTTGCTGGAATGATGGTTAAGGTAATGTCTGTATTCTATACACCACTGCTAACACAAATACTTGGTTTAGGTGGATATGGAA
This sequence comes from Clostridium sp. SHJSY1, assembly GCF_031626875.1. Lineage (NCBI taxonomy): Bacteria > Bacillati > Bacillota > Clostridia > Eubacteriales > Clostridiaceae > Clostridium > Clostridium sp. SHJSY1. The sequence goes on along the minus strand of NZ_JANDMF010000014.1, from coordinate 54,691 downwards.
TATACTCAAAAACTACAGAAGTATTTCTATTTATATATGCATTAAGTTGTATGGGAGCACAACCTGCAGTAGCAAAGGTTGTAGCGGAGTATACTGCTTTAGATAATCCAAAGGGAGCTATAAAAGTTCTTCGAATTGCAAGTGGATTTTATGGAGTTCTTGGAATAGTGCTTGGAGGAGGAATGGTTTTACTTGCTAAGCCTTTAGCAAATCTAGCACATTCACCTCAATCTGCTTATGGAATAATGGCATTAGGTCCTTGTATTGTAATAACTTCTTTACTTGCAGTTTTTAGAGGCTTTATGCAAGGTAAAAGTAATATGACTCCAATAGCTATTTCTCAAGTAGCTGAACAGATTTTAAATGTAGTAATTAGTTTATTATGTGCATTTATACTTGTTCAAGGCAGTGTTGATATGGGAAATGCAGGAGCACAAGTAGGTACATCAGTTGGAGCGTTGTTTGCATGTTTTCTTGTAATATATTTTTATGATAAAAAAGGTTATAAGGAAGAAGCTTTAGAAAGTGAAATTCCTGATAAGAAAATTAAAAACAAGAAAATTTTAAGGAAATTATTAATGTATTCTTTCCCAATTACACTAAGTGCAGGACTTCAAAACTTAGGTGGATTAGTAGATATGTTTAATGTATCTGCTAGGCTTATAGTAGCTGGATTTACAGAGGAGCAGGCTAATATTTTATATGCTGGGTTAGGACAATATAAGACTTTGTATGGAGTTCCATTGGTTGTAATCACAGCAATAGGGACAACCGTATTACCATCAATAGCTAAATCTATTGCACTAAAAGATCGTAAAGAAACTAAGAGAAAGATAAGTTATGCTTTTAAAATGGTATTTATAATAGCTATTCCTTCAGCAGTTGGATTATCCATGTTAAGCAAAGAAGTGTATATAGCTTTATTTAATACTAGTCAAGGCTCTGGAATAATGATGTATGGTTCAGTTATATTAGTACTTATGTCAATGACTCAAATACAAAGTACTGTACTTCAAGGAATTAATAAGTTATATTTTGTATTAAAAACATTTTGTATTGGTATAGTTATAAAAATAATAGCCAATTATATCCTAGTAGGAATACCAGGAATAAATATATATGGTGCAATCATAGGTAACTGTTTATGGCACCTTATACCAGCTATTTTAAATCATAGAGAAATATGTTCTATTATGATGATGAGAATGCCAGTTTTGAGATTAACTATAAAACCAATATTTGCATCAGCAGCTATGGCAGCAACTATATATGTTTGCAAAATGCCATTGGGATTCTTGTATAGATTTATACCTTTAACAAGATTTACAGCTATTCCGATTACAGTATTGTTAATAGCAGCAGGTGGACTTGTATATATTTATTTAATTATAGCAACAGGTGGAATAACAAAAAAGGATATTGAAGGAGTGTCTCCTAAGATATTAAAAATTATTCCAAGATTCATGAGAGTAAAACTTAGATAGTAAATAGAGAATTGGGAATTTTATATAAGTTCTCCAATTCTCTATTTTTGACTAAATTATCAATTCTGTTCTCCAAAGGAACTTAGGAATGTAAAAATTCCAAAGGTTAAAAATATAATAAGTATATTTTTAAATACAGTCAAAGGCCCCAAAACATTTTTTATTAAGAAGGTTAATAAAAGGTATACTAATATAGCTAATAAACAATATATAACTACATTTGTTGTAGATAAATCTATTTCTATAGATTTTTTTACTTCATAGAGATTAATTACAAAGCTGATTAAAGAAGTAAAAAAAAGTGTTATTGTATAGCCATATATGTTTATACTAGGTATAGATGTAAATATGAATAATCCTATTAATTCTAGGACAGCTACTATAAGTGAATTTCTTAGTATAACCATTTGTTTGTTAATACCATTTAGTATTCCAAACATAGTTACTGAAGTGAAAAATACAGGAGCAGAAATGCCAGCGTATTTTATATAATTTCCTAAATCATCTCTTTGATAAAGCATTTGACCCAAAGAATGTGGTATTAGCAAGCATATTATAGTGGTAGCAAGACCAAGTATAAATGCTATTTTCATTACTTTTCTTATTCGTACTGAAGCATCATAATAATTTCCTTTGCTTAATGTTTGAGAAAGATCAGGGATAAGTAGAGTGTTTATTGAACTAATTACAACTAATGGAATTCCTACAATCATCATAGCCATTCCAGTAAATTTTCCTATCATAGAAAGTGCTTCAACATGTGTGAAACCTGCGGTAACTAAACATCGAGGTATTACTAAAGTTGATAATGTATTAAAAATATTACTAAGAAATCCATTTAAGGTTAAAGGCAAACAAATTATTAATACATTAAATAATAATTGCGATTTTCTTTCTGGTTTCTCATAGGTTGGAACCATTTTTTTTACACAATGTTTATAATAAATGTAGAGTAAAATTAAGCTTTGAAGTTCTCCAAGGCATAGGGCCACATAGCATAGTGTTACAAGTAATGTTAAGTTTTGAGCATTAAATAAAAATATTAAAATAGCTACAGTAAGTATTCTTAGAGCTTTCTCAAAAATATCTATTACTGCAGGAACAGTTATTTTAGATGTACCCCAAAAATAGCCCTTTAGTATGTTAGAAAGTGCTATAAAAACCATAGCTGGGCAAGTTACCCTAATAGCATTTATAGTTCTATTATCACTTATTCCATATTGACCAATTATAGGTGCAAAAGCAAAAACCATTATTCCTATAAATATAGCCCAAACTATGTTAAACACAGCTACAGTTCTCATTGTCCTAAGTAAATTGTTGGTTTCATTTTTTTCCACATAAACAGCAGAAATTTTTGATATAGATGCTGATATTCCTGCAGACATCATACAAATAAATAGATTATATATTGGCATAACTAAATTATATAATCCCATACCTTCAGGTCCTAATACATGTGAAAGATATATTGAAAATATAAATCCTATAACTCCCGTTGTTATATTAGAAGCTGTTAGCAAAAATGAATTCTTAAAAAAATTGTCTTTAACCAAAGCTTGTTCACTCCTTTAAATTACAATAAATCATATTCAAAAAAGTAAACAAATAGAATAAAAATAATTCAATATATAATTATAAATATGTTAAAAAAATAATAAGCTTAATTGAATTTAGGTAGAGTTTAAGCACTATATCTAAATTTCAATTAAGCCAAAATATTTATAATATGTTTCTAAATTAGATTTTCAGGGTTTAAACATTTTAGTTCATCTAAAACAAATAAACCATCTTTTCTTATTAATACATCATCAAAATATATTTCTCCACCGCCATAATCAGCTCTTTGAATTAAAACTAAGTCCCAGTGAAGAGCAGACTTATTTCCGTTATCTGCATCATCATAGCAATTACCTGGAGTGAAATGAATTGAACCAGTTATTTTTTCGTCAAATAAAGTATCTTTCATTGGATGTAAAACATAAGGATTAACCCCTATAGCAAATTCCCCTACATATCTTGCACCTTCATCCATATCAAAAATCTTATTGATTCTTTCTGTATCATTTGCAGTAGCTTCAATTATTTTTCCATCTTTGAAAGTAAGTTTTATATTTTCAAAAGTGAATCCATCACGTAAAGATGGTGTATTGTAAGTTATAACTCCATTGATAGAATCTTTTACAGGAGCGCTATATATTTCTCCATCTGGGATATTCATTTCTCCAGCACACTTCACATTTGGAATATCTTTAATAGAGAAAGTAATATCGGTGTCTTTAGCTGTTAATCTAACTTTATCAGTTTTAGACAGCAAATCAGATAATGCATCCATTGCTTTATCCATCTTAGAGTAATCTAAGTTACATACATTAAAGTAAAAGTCCTCAAAAGCATCGGAGCTCATATTAGCAGCTTGAGCCATTGAATAATTTGGATATCTTAATATAACCCATTTTGTTTTTGGAAGTCTAATCTTCATATGAACAGGATCTACAAAATATTTAGTATATAATGAGAGTTTATCTGATGGAACATCAGAAGTTTCAGCTGAATTTTGGCCAGCTCTTATACCTATATAGGCATCCATATCCTTCATTCTTTCTGATTCATATTTTGCCATAAGTTCAAGTTGTTCCTTAGAAGCATTCAAAAGTATTTCACGGTCAATTTCTTTATCTTTTATAGTAACTAATGGAATTGCTTTTACTTTATAAGCTTCTTTAACAAGTTCTTTAATAAGAGGTTTACAATCTAGTCCTATTCCTTCTATTAAAACCTTTTCGCCTTCTTTTAATTGGCATGAATAATTAATTAAATTTTTTGCTAATGTAGCAAATCTTGGATCTTTCATAAAAATGTCCTCCTAGAATTCTTGATTAGTTATAGTATAGCATTATGTCTAGAATTTTCAATGTTAGGGTAATAATTTGAACTTCATAAAATATAAATTTAAGGAGGGATTAAATGGAGGAGTACAATGAAGAGGTTTTTTAAGTTTATCATAGTTATTGTGTTGATAGTAACTACAGCTTTTGCAGTATTTAAAGTATCAAGAAAATACAGTGTAAGCGTATTACAGGATGATATAGATTGTACAATAATAACTAAAGGATTAGAAAAAGCAAAGGCTATAACAACAGATGATAAGGGGTATGTTTATATAGCTTATAGTGATGCTATAAAGTCTATAAATAATGATGGTAAGGAAAAAATATTATATAAGAATAAAGATATTTCAATAGAAGATATAGCCTATTATAATAATGAGCTTATATTTATAGCTAATGATAGCCTTCAGAGTTTTTCATTAGAAAATGCATCTGTTGATATTTTATACTCTGGAATTCCTCAAAGTGGAAATGGAATTAACAGGAGACTTCTTGTTAATAAGAATACTTTGTTCTTATCAGTAGGTGCTATAACCAATTCAGGTATAACAGAAGGAAACACATTTGATTTAACTCCTATAGATATAACCTTAACAGGTATTAATTATGGTAATCAAAAAACGGGAGCTTTTAAAAAAAGTGGTGAAAAGAGTGAACCTGGAGAAAAAATATCAAAAACTACAATTGGAAATGCTGCTTTATATTCTTTTAATTTAGATAATAAAAGTATCAAGTTATATGCAAGCGGAATTAGAGGAATAACTGGAATGGATATAGATAGTAAAAATAATATAGTAGCAATATTTTCCGGAATGAAAAATGAAGGACTAAGGCCTATTAATAGAGATAAAGATTATATTTATAAAGTGATAAAAGGAAAGTGGTATGGATGGCCTGATTTTAGCGGAGGAGATCCTATAACTTCTCCAAGATTTAAGGGAAATGAATTAGTTAAAAATTTAATTCAAAATCCTCCATCAAAGATAGTTTTAGCACCTTTATATCAACATACAAATGTAGATTCTTTAAGAGAACTTGCAATTGACATTAATGGGGGGGTTCTTAAAAAGGATAGTTATTTGTTTTGGGATAGGAATGAAGAGGTGATTTCAACCTTAAGCTCTGAGGGAATATATCAAAAGCTCTTGAAACTAAATAAAAATAGTGATATTGAAGATATTGTTTATGATAAAGATCACTTTTTAATATTAGATATAGGAACAGGATGTATTTATAGTATTCATGAAAAAGAAGGTTTATTGGGATTTAAACTTCCTGTTCAAATTTGGATATTCATATTCGCTTTATCTCTTGTTCTTCTGTTCATAGTTGTTTTGAAATTTACTAAAAAAAATAGAAATTAAATGAGGTTTCTGCAAAATACTTAATTAAAAAAGTATTTTGCAGAAACTTTTTTTAAGAAAATATAGAATTTTAACTTTTGGAAAAATATGTTAATATAGAAAGGGGTGATATTATGAGTAAGACAATAGTAATTAATTTAAATGATATTCATATTGATGGTGATATATTAGATGTATCAAGGGATAACTCTGGAATTATCTATAATATATCTAAAGAAGCAGAAGATGAATTATCAGTAGATTATGTTAATGTAGAAAATAAAAATATTTTAGAGAAAAGAGCCTATGATGCATGTACTTTCTTTTTTAATCTAAATAATATATTTGGCATAAAGAAAAAAGAAAGTTTAATAAAAGAAGTATGTGGCTATTTAAAAGAGAAAGGTGAAATATATATATGGGATATAAATAAAGAGAGTGGAGGTTTTCTTGACTATAAAGTTAATGTTGCATTGCCAAATGGCAATTTAAAAGAAGTTGTGTTTAAAAATTTTAATCCTTTAATATCATGTAAGTTTGAAGAAATAAAAAAAATCCTTGAAAAATATTCCGAAATAGAAGAAACTAAAGTTTGGGAAGATATTTTCTTTATAAAGGCAATAAAGAAAAATAATTAATGTTAAAGAGAGGAAGAACAAAATGAAGGTATTGCTTACAGCTATAAATTCTAAGTTTATTCATAGCAATTTAGCCGTTAGATATTTAAAAGCATTTACAAAGGATATAGAATATGAATGTAAAATAAGAGAATTTTCTATAAATGATAGAGAAGAACATGTGCTTAAAGAAATTATTGAAGAGGAAGCTGATGTGGTAGCCATTTCTACTTACATATGGAATGTGGAGATGGCTACTCGTTTAGCAAATTTAATAAAAAAGGTAAATCCTAAGATAGAAATACTATATGGAGGGCCAGAAGTATCTTATGATAGTAGGTTATTTTTAAAGGATAATGTTGGAGAATATGTTATAGAAGGTGAAGGAGAGAAGACTTTTAGAGAATTTATTGAGTATAAATTAGGAAGTAGAAATGTAGAAGATATAAAAGGACTACATTACAAAAAGGATGGGGGAGTTTTCTCAAATGGAAGTAGACCATTAATGACATTTGATGAGGTGATTTTTCCTTATGAAGAAGATGAAGATTTAAAAAATAAAATTGTATATTATGAGGGAAGTCGTGGATGTCCATTCAATTGTAAGTATTGTTTATCTTCAACTAGTCATGGAGTTAGATTTCATTCAATAGATAGAGTATTAAAAGAACTTCAATATTTTATAGATAAGAAAGTAAGGTTGGTTAAATTTGTTGATAGAACTTTTAACTGTAATCATAAGTATTCAATGGCAATATGGGAATTTTTAATAAAAGCAGATACAAAAACTCAATTTCATTTTGAAATTTCTGCAGATATCTTAAAGCAAGAAGAAATTGAATTGTTAAGAAATGCTCCAGAGGGAAGGTTTCAATTTGAGGTTGGAGTTCAAACAACTAATGATGATGTTTTAAAGAATATAAATAGATTTGTTAATTTTAGTGATATTAAAGAGAAGGTGATTGAATTACTTTCTATTAGAAATATAAAGCAACATCTTGATTTGATTGCAGGCCTTCCAGGAGAAGATTTAGAATCTTTTATTAACTCCTTCAATGATGTACATAGTATAAGACCAGAAGAAATTCAATTAGGATTTTTAAAATTATTAAAAGGCTCTTCTATGAGAGAAGAGGGAGATAAGTATGGAATGGTATATTCACCATATCCTCCTTATGAAATATTTAAAACTGACAATATTTCATATACAGAAATATTAATACTAAAGAAGGTAGAAGCTGTTGTAGATAAATATTATAACAGTCAAAAATTTAATAACATACTTAATTATTTTTATCCTAAATTTGATACAGCATTTAAATTTTTCTATGAACTTGGATTGTTTTTTGAAAAGAAAGGTTACTTTAATAGAAATATAGGAAATTCGGAGTATTATAAGGTATTTTTAGATTTTAATAATGAGGTGTTAAAATCAAGTGACAATGCTTTGAAAGATATTGTAAGATATGACTATCTTTCTTTTAATAAGAAGAGAGGAATTCCTGAATTTTTAAAAATTAAAATTGATAAGGAAGTAGAAGAAGATATAAAAAAAATATATAGAGATAGATATTCATTTAGGGAATATAGTGTGGAGAAGTTTTTGATAGATATTGAAGAGTATAAAAAGAGTGGGTTAATCAGTGAGCAAAATACATATTACTTGGTAGGTAATGATGGAGAAATAGTTAATATTGTATATAATAAATAAATATAAGAAGGGTGTCTCAAAATTATAGCATTTAATATTGAGACACCTTTTCTTATATAGAAAAAATAATTGCCATATTAAATGAAATATAAAATTACAAATAATTAAATAAGTTCTTAAAAAGGAGTAAAAAGTATTGACATTAATGGGAAAAATATGTATACTTCAAAACATATTAAATTAATAGGAATAGTAGGAAAAGCTTGAGAAACTTTATAAATAAAACAATCTAAATAATAATTATAATGACTACTTAAAAAAATAGAAATGAGGTAAAATAATTTAACTAGAAATGGGGGAATTTTATATGGACAAGATAGATTTAAAACTTATAAAACTTTTGCAAGAAAATGCAAGATATCCTCTTAAACAACTTTCAGAACAAGTTTACTTATCTTCGCCAGCAATATCAACAAGAATAGATAAGCTTGAAAAATCTGGGATAATTACAGGATATCATGCTTCAGTAAATCAATTAGAATTAGGATATAATATAGTGGCTTTTGTTAATTTAGCTATTAGCCCAAATTTAAAAGATAAATTTTATCCATTTATTAATGCCTGTCCAAATGTAATTGAATGTAATTGTGTTACTGGAAACTATTCTATGATAATTAAGGTGGCATACCATACAACCATGGAGTTAGATGATTTTTTAAGTAAACTTCAGAGATTTGGGAACACTGAAACTAGAATAGTATTTTCAACACCTGTTAAGGCTAGAGGAATATCAGTAATAGATTTTTAGCAAATTAAGATATGCACTTATATAATTTACAAAACTAGGTTGTAAAATAGAAATTAAATTTTATTTTATAACCTAGTTTGTTTTATTTAGATTCAATATTTTTCTCTATTTTATGGGAAAATGATAATTTTAGTAAAATAGGCGTTATAATTGTGGTTAATATTACAACAATTAATGTAGGAAGAAATACTTCTTCTGAAATTATTCCTTTTTGAAGTCCTATATTTGCAGTGATTATAGCCACTTCACCTCTTGAAATCATACCAATACCAATTTGTATTGACTCACTTTTACTCATTTTTAGTAATCTTGCTGCACCAGCACATCCTATTAGTTTTCCAATAACTGCCACGATAAACATTATTAAAGTAATATAAATTATTTTTAAATCTATTCCATTTAAGTTTGCTTCTAAACCAACACTTGCAAAGAATATAAGAGATAAAAATCCTGATGAAATTGATTTGATATTTCTCATAAGATATTCTTTGTGGGAAAGCGAGGAAAGCATAAGACCACATATATATGCACCAGTAATAGATGCAATTCCCAAACTTTCAGCCAAATATGCTATTAATATGGCAAAAGCTATAGAGAATGTTAAAAGCTCTCTGCTAGGCTTTACATGAGTTAAGAATTTATTTGCATGTTTTTGAAAAAATATTACTCCTAGCAAAGAAAATAAACAAAATAGAATTATTTTTATAAAAATAAATAGAATTTGTATTGTCCCAGATTCTGAGCCAGAAGTTTGACCAACGGAAAGAACTATAGAGATTAATATAAGTCCTAATATATCATCTATTACAGCTGATCCTAAAATATTTATTCCTGCTCTAGAATTAAGTTTACCAAGTTCTTTAAGTGTTTCTACTGTTATACTTACACTTGTTGCAGTTAGAATCACTCCAATAAAAATATTTTCTAAAAAATTATCAAAAAATAGACTAGCTCCTAGTGTTCCCAGTATAAAAGGGAGTATAATACCTGCTAATGCGATTATAAATGAAGATACACCAGCCTCTTTAAATTCTTTTACATCAGTTTCAAGACCAGCAAGAAACATAAGCATAATTACCCCAAGATTTGAAAGTAATTTTATATTTTCATCATATTGTACAAGATTTAAAACAACAGGACCAAGTACAACACCAGCAATTAATGCCCCTAAAACTTCAGGCATTTTTAATTTCCTACTTATTATACCTCCAAGCTTGGTAAAGGTAAGAATTAATACAATACTTAATAAAGTTTTTTCCATAAAATACCTCCTAGATAATAAAAAAAGGGTAAAAAGTCCCCAAAAGGACTTCCCACCCTAGAAGTCAAACTTTCTTGAAATCAAATAATAATTTGTTCAACCGAAAATCAATATACTTATTTAGTTATTAAATATTTACTTCCTAAATGGTAACATATTCAAAATTAAAATGCAAATATAGATTAGATTAGCTATACTATAATTTAGAAATAGAAAAACAAATGCTGTCAACTTATAAAGAATAAAAAAGAAAAACCTCGAAGCTATGTTGGTGAATTTGAATTCGGAATAATATATTCTATTAAAAAAAGATTTATATATATAAAAATTTAATTTTATGAAAATAAAAATGGGCAAAACTAGATAAATAAAGGAAATAGGTGTACTTGGACAATTATTCTATTAAATGGATTTGAAGGAAACTTTTCATTTTTTATAAATATTATATACAATTTAATATTTTTGTAATTGCTAAAAAAAGTCGATAATAGTATAATTCATTTAGAAAGCAAAAATGAATTATGGACAGATTGGTTTAAGGAGTAGATTAATGATGCAATATTTAATAACGCTGATATGTGCTTTCCTAATTGTTTATTTTATTATTCCATATATAATGAAAGTAGCTCATAAATTGGAATTTACAGATAAGCCAACTAAGAGAAAAAAACATAGAGGACCAATACCTTTGTGTGGAGGACTTGGAATTTATATTGGTTTTTTTATAGTTTATTTTTTAACTATTAAGGATGATATATATAAGCAGATATGGATATTTATTTCAGCTAGCTTAATATTTTTTATTGGAATGGTGGATGACTATTTCAAGACCAAAAAAAAAGAATTTCCGATATATCCTAGACTAATAATACAAGTATTTGCAGCTGTATTGGTATTTAATGCAGGTGTAGTATTTGAAGGATTTAGAAATCCTTTTTCAGGAGACTACATGTTATTGTCAAAAACAGTACAATTTTTATTGACTATTACATGGATTTTTGGAGTTACTACTGTAATAAATTGGTCAGATGGTATGGATGGTTTGGCCGGAGGTATATCATTAATTTCTTCAGGAACATTTTTCTTTGCTGCAATGATATTGGGACAAGGACCACAAGCTCAATTTTCAATAATACTTGCAGGAGCAATAATGGGATTTTTATATTATAACAGGCATCCAGCTAGGGTGTTCATGGGTGATTCGGGAGCTAACTTAATCGGTTTCTTACTTAGTATAGTGGCAATTGATGGGGCTTTTAAGCAAGCTACAGTATTAAGTTTGTTTATACCAATATTAGCATTAGCAGTTCCTATTTTTGACAATTTATTTGTTATAGCTAAAAGATTTAGTGAAGGAAAGCCAGTATATCAAGCAGATAGAAGTCAAATGCATTTCAGATTAGAAGAAAAAGGTTTAAGTATTAATCAAATAGTTAGCCTTATACTTACAATAAGTCTAATATGCAGTGGAATCTGTATATTGTTATTATTAATTAATAAATAATTATATTTACAAATTTCAATAAATAGTATATTATAATAAATATAATTTAATAATTATCTTATCATGAGAGGTGGAGGGACTGGCCCTGTGAAACCCAGCAACCAATATGTGTGTTTATCTAGATATAGTGGTGCTAAATCCTGCAGCATAGCTGAAAGATAAGGGTTATTGTAGTACAGAAGTTTGTTGTACCTAAAGGAATAACCTTTAGGTATTTTTTATGTGAAAAAGGGGGCAATTTTATGAAAATAAGCGAAATATTTAAGAATAAGAAAACAGTGTTCTCATTTGAAATATTTCCACCAAAGACAACATCATCAATTGAGACTATATATAAGACGTTGGAGGAGTTAAAGGGGCTAAATCCAGATTATATAAGTGTAACCTATGGGGCTGGTGGAAGTATAAGGGATAATAAAACTTTGGAATTATCATCTTTGGTTAAAAATAAATATGATATAGAAGCAGTTGCTCATTTAACTTGTATAAGTTCAACAAATGAGGATATAGATTATTATTTAAATTCACTAAAGGAAAATAACATTGAAAATATCCTTGCGTTAAGAGGTGATATTCCAAAGGATGGACTCACTAGAGGAGAATTTAAGTATGCTTCAGAATTGATTGGGAAAATTAATAAATTTGAGGATTTTAATACTGCAGCAGCTTGCTATCCAGAAGGACATGTTGAAAATAAAGGAGTACTAAAAGAAATCGAAAATATGAAGAGAAAAGAGGAGGCTGGGGCAGCTTATTTTATTTCTCAATTATTTTTTGATAACAATTTATATTATGACTTTTTAGATAAAGTTAAAAGTGCAAATATAAAGGTGCCTATTGAAGCAGGAATTATGCCTGTAACCAATAAAAAGCAAATAGAAAGAATGGTATCATTAAGTGGAGCATCCCTTCCAACTAAGTTTGTTAAAATTATGGAGAGATATGAACATAATCCAGAAGCTTTAAGAGAAGCAGGAATAGCTTATGCAGTAGAGCAAATTGTAGATCTTATATCTACAGGAGTAGATGGAGTACATTTATATGTTATGAATAATTCGTATTTAGCAAAAAAAATTAGTGGAAGTATTGAGACTATTTTAGCTACAGAAAACAATAAATAATTAAGATAGGAGAATTAAAAAATGGAAAAAGTAGAAAGTTTTGAATTAGATCACAGAAAGGTAAAAGCACCTTATATAAGAAAATGTTGCTTATTAGATGGACCAAAAGGAGATAAGGTAACAAAGTTTGATTTAAGATTTCTTCAACCTAATCAAGAAGCATTTGGAACAGCAGCAATGCATGGCCTTGAACATTTATTAGCACATGAACTTAGAAGTAGATTGGATGGAATTATAGATTTTTCACCAATGGGATGTAGAACAGGTTTTTATCTAAGTATATGGGGAGATAAAGAAGCAGCTGAAATTAAAGAGGCTTTAGAAGGAGCATTAAAAGAAGTGTTAAATGCTAAGGAAATTCCAGCAGCAAATGATATTCAATGTGGTAATTATAGAGATCTATCATTATTTGGAGCAAAAGAATATGCAAAAGAAGCATTAGATAGAGGATTTTCTCTAAATATATTTGGTGAATAATAATTTTAAGAATTTAAGAAAAATGGAAATGCCTAAGGATAATGTCCTTAGGCATTTTTCTGTTATAATCAAGAAAATATTAGTTTGTAATCATAATTTGTTATTTCCTAGGAAATTATTAGTGAAATAGTAATAGAATTAATTCATTAGTTGTAAAGACAATAATATCTTAATATAAAATAATTAATATAAAGGGAAAGATGGATAATATGAAAATAAAAGTATTTACACAAGAAGTAACATGGAGTATACTGGTGTATATACATTTACGAGGTGATAAATACATGAATAATAGAACAAAAGAGATGATATATGCAGCATTATTAACATCATTAGCTATAATAATACCAGTACAGTTTTCGTTTTTAAGAGTAATAATTCCACCATTTAGTGCGACACTAGCTTCACATGTACCAATGTTTATTGCAATGTTAATTTCACCTATGGTAGCAGTTGTGGTTGGAATAGGATCAGTTGTTGGATTTTTATTTACAGGATTACCTATGCTAATAGTCTTTAGAGCAGCAACACATATTTTGGTAGGTCTTGTTGGAGCAATAATCATAAAGAAAAGTAAAAGTTATGTTAAAGCATCAATATTCACAGCACCAATTCATGGTGTAGCAGAAGCTTTAGTAGTAATACCTTTTGTAGGGTTTGATGTTTATCAATTGCTAGTAGTAGTATGTGTAGGAACAGTTATACATCATGGTGTTGATAGCACTATATCTTATTTTATTGTGAAGGCAATTGCCAAAGCAAGAAGAAAAGATATTTATAATACTTTTAGTGAAATTGGAACAGAACAAGTAATTTAGAATTATATTAATGGTAAAGTTGTGTATAATTTTTTATATGCGGCTTTCTTTTTTGTATACAAAATATGGTATAATAATTTTATTATAAAATCAGGAGAGATAGCAAGGAGTCAAAATTATAAATATGCTATTTTAGAGACAGGAAGGGGACAAACAGAAGCTATTAATCTATAAAAAGGTAGAGAATATGAAATTATATTAAATTATGGGCCATATATAGGAAATTTAAATAGTATATGTATGAAGAAATATTTGTAAAGCAAATATATAAAAATATCGTAATTTTCAAAAATTGAATTTACGATATTTTTATATTATAATTTTAAATTAGTTATGTTAAAAACAAAAGAGATCTATACATAAATTGAAGTTAGTAAGTATAGAAGTTTCATAAAATAAGTTTATAATAAAAAATACACAAATAGAAATATTGAGGTAAGTTATGAATGAAAATATGATAGAAGAAAATAAAGTTCTTCAAGAGAAAAGAAAATTAATTAAAGAAGAAATTGAAGAAAAAAAATCTAATATAAAGGATATTGAGAAGAGAGTTAAAGCTCTGAGTAAAGAAGCAAAAGGAAGTTATAACGAAGAAAAAGAAACTACTGAAAAAATTTATGAAGTTTTAACAAGAGAGATAAATAGTTATGAAGATGCATTAGAAGAACCTTATTTTGGAAGAGTTGATTTTAGAGAATATAGAGGTCTTGAAGAAAGTATATATATAGGCAAAAAAGGTATTAGTAACATACAAAAAGGGGAAGAGGTAGTTGTAGACTGGAGAGCTCCTGTTGCTGATCTTTATTACAGTGGAACAGGGGGAGAGGCATTCTATAAAGCACCAGTTGGAATTATTGAAGGGGAACTTAATTTAAAAAGAAAATTTCTATTTGAAAATAGAAAAATAAAAGAAATCTTTGATGAAGGTCTAAATGAGCTTATGATAAATGGAGAAGAAGGGACAGAGCTTGTTGATGAATTTCTTAAAGTAAACTTAGAGGAAAGTAGGGGGAAGAAGCTTAAAGAGGTAGTTGCAACTATCCAAAAAGAACAAAACGATATTATAAGGTGGCCTAAGAATTTACCAATTATAGTTCAAGGGTCAGCAGGTTCAGGTAAAACAACTATTGCACTTCATAGGCTTGCATATTTAATTTATAGATATAGAGAAACCATGCAAGGAGAAGATATTTTAGTATTAGCACCAAATAAATTATTCTTGGATTATATATCAGATATTCTGCCAAGTCTTGGAGCAGATAAGGTTAAACAAAACACATTTGAAGATTTAGTACTATCAAAACTTAAATTAAGTGGAAAAATATATAATAAAGATGAAAAACTTAAAAGTATACTTGAAGAAAAAGATGAACAAAAACGCAAGTTAATAGTTAATTCTAGCAAAATAAAAGGGACTTTAGTTTATAAAACTATGATAGATAGGTATATTGCATTAGTTGAAAGCAGGGCATTAGATATACATGATATTATTATAGAGGGAGAAGTTTTATTTAATAAAAAAGAAATAGTTAGATTGTATCTCAAAGACTTAAAATCCTATCCAATAAATAAAAGAAAAGATGAAATAAAGAGATATCTAAATCTCAAGATAAAAGAAAGACTAGCTCAAATTTTAAGCAAAATAGATGCAGAGTGGGATTTTAAAATAAAAGATATAAAAAATGAGTTAGAGGATTCTGAAGAGAGAAGAAAAAAGCTTATAGAAATATATGATGCAAGAGATACTATAAAAGATAGTATTAATAAAAATATTAAAAAAGAATTTAATCTTTATTTTAAAAATTGGAGAGGAATAAATTCTAAGGATATTTATTATAACTTTTTTAATGATGAAGAACTGTTTAGTATAGCTACAGATGATAAAATTCCAAAAGTTTTGGCAGACTATATGATAGAAGAGTTTAATTCTAATTATGAAGAAAATATTATAGATGAAGATGATTTAGCTTCGCTTTTATATATAAGAGTTTTATTAGAAGGTATAGAAGAAAAAGAGAAGTTTAAGCATATAGTAGTTGATGAAGCTCAAGATTATAGCCCTTTTCAAATATATCTTATAAATGAGCTTGCAAAGGGTAATTCCTTAACGTTAGTTGGAGATTTAGCTCAAGGTATTTACTATTATAAAGGAGTAAATACTTGGGAGGATATAACTAAGGGATTATTTAATGGAGATGCTACATATATACAATTAACCCAAAGTTATAGATCTACAGTTGAAATAATAGATTTCGCTGAGAAAGCTTTAATTGCACAAAAATTAGGTCTTAAAAATGCAAAACCAGTACTAAGGCATGGGGAAAAGCCTAAAATGGTAAAGGTTGACTCCAAAGATGAATATGGAATAGCAATTGATAATATAGTAGATGAAGTAAAAGAAAAAGGAAAGAATACAGTTGCTATTATAACTAAAAATAGTGAAGAAGCTCTAGAAGTATCAAAACTCTTGAAAAAGAAAAGCAAATATAAATTTGGATTAATTAAAGGTAAAGAAAAAGAAGTTTCTGATGAGTTGATAATAATACCTTCATATATAACTAAAGGATTAGAGTTTGATTGCACAGTTATTTTAAATCCAAGTGAAGATAATTATGGTGAAAATTTGTTAGATGAAAGATTGTTATATGTATCTCTTACTAGGGCATTACACTTAGAATATGTAATAGAGAATGAAAAAGTTTCTTCTTTAATTAATAAAGACTATTAAAAAATAAAGCAATTTGCTTGTAACTGGGAAAGAATGATAGTATAATTTATTAATAGATAATTGTTATTAGGAGGTAGTGATATGTCAGCTGAAATGTTGAAAGATGATGTTTATTGGGTGGGTGTAAAAGATCCAGATTTGAAAATTTTTGATATTATAATGGAAACTAAAAGAGGTACTACTTATAATTCATATATAATTAATGATGAAAAAGTAGCGGTTATAGATAGTTGTAAAAATGGATTTTATGATGAGTATAAAAAAAATTTAAAAGAGGTTATTGGTGAAAAGAAAGTTGATTACATAGTAGTTCAACATACTGAATTAGATCATAGTGGTACAGTTAAATTGTTACTTGAAGATTATCCAGAAGCTACAGTACTTGGAACAAAAATGGCTTTAAATTTTTTAAAGAATATAATTAATGAACCTTTTAATGGAGTAGAAGTTAATGAAGATATAAACCTTGGGAATCATACACTAAAATTTATAAAAGCTCCAAATCTACATTGGCCAGATACTATGTTCACATATGTTAAAGAGAAAAATATATTATTTACTTGCGACTTTACTGGATGTCATTATTGTCCTGAAGGTTCTATTAAAGAACTTGGAGCAGAAGATTATTTGCCAGAAATGAAATATTATTTTGATTGTATAATGGGACCTTTTAAACCATTCGTGTTAAAGGGACTTAATGCAATTAAAGATTTAAAGATAGATATTATGGCTACAAGTCATGGCCCAGTTTATCAAGGAGAAAATGTATCTAAAGCATTATCATACTATAAGGAATGGGCTACAGTAGAACCTGTGGATTCAAAGAAGGTAGAAATATTTTATATAACTGCTTATGGAAATACAGGAGACATGGCAATTTATATGAAAAACAAATTAGAGGAAAAAGGATTTAAAACAGGTGTTCATGAAATAACATCAATGACTATGGAAGAAGCTGTTGAATTAATAGAAAAATCAAAAGGATTTATGATAGGATCTCCTACTATAAATGCAGATGCAGTAAAACCAGCTTGGGATTTATTATCTTTAGTTAATGTTAGTATAAATAGAAGTAAGGCAGCATTAGCCTTTGGATCTTTTGGCTGGAGTGGAGAAGGGGTACCAATGTTAACTGCAAGATTAAAGTCATTAAAACTTAAAACTGTAGAAGAAGGATTTAAGTTCTATTTTGTACCATCAGAAGAAGATTATAAAAAAGCAGATGAAATGGTTGAGAATTTTATAAGTTTAATGTAAAATGTATGTAATTGAGACACTTATTAAATGTGATAAGTGTCTTATTATTTGATTAAGGAACAATCAAATAAATTTTATTTTAGAAAGAAGTGAGCTTTAAATTGGAAGAGAAAGAAATAATGTCATTTAAGGATGAAAATGGAAATAAGGTTGATTTTGAGGCAATAGCTAGAATATTTGTAGAAAAGAAAGAATACTTATTACTAGCACCACTTGAAGAAAAGGATAGTGAAGACGTTTTTGTCTTTAGGATAGATAATGTAGGTGGAAAAGAAGAATTAAATTTAGTAGAAGATGATAAAGAATTTTTAGCTGTTAAGAAAGAATATAAAAAGCTTATTTATTAAGGGGTTGTAGGTAGATGGAAGTAGAAGAAATTATAGATTTTCTAGAGGATAATGATATATCTGAAATTAAAGAGTTAAAATCTGAAGAAAAATATTCTATATTTAATCTTTTTTATGATTTTGATAAGGAAGAACTTTCAGCAGCAAAAGCATATGCAAATGAAGAAAGCGATGTGGAAGAAGAAAGTGATGAATGGTATAGGGATTGGTATCTTTCATACTTATATGATGTAGCTAAAGATAATATAGAAGAAATACTTGAAGATATGGATGAAGAGTTTGGAACTTCAAGTTTGGCAAAGATTATAGTAAGTGATGCAAGCAATACAGAATATGTTAAGTTTGTAGTTTTGATATGTAATGAAAATTTTGAAGGAGAAATAGAAGAAATATTAAACGATTACTTATAGGTAAGAAATGACTATTGCATTGTCTAAAGAATATGTTATAATAGAGACATAGCAAAGAGAAATCCTGAGATGTTCGCCTAGCTTACTATGTTCAACCTACATATTATATACGGGATTTGCAAAATTCTTATGGATGTCGAGCTTCCATTTTTAATGCTAGAAGATGGCAGAAGTAAGTTGAGCTTAACCCACCTGCGAGGCGCAGGTATGAATGTATAAGCAAACGGCATGTTGGGAATAGCTAGAATATTGAAACCTCAATAGTTACTATTGAGGTTTTTTTATACTTTCTTTTATGTATATTTATTGAAACTTATAAGTATATTTAAGTTCTTATGAATTTATTTTTAATAATCGTTTCTAAAATGACAATTAAAATTTGAAATAACAAAATGTGCTTTTTTCAACATAGCTTAAATATAATGATTTTTGATATTCAGATATTAGCTTGTCCAAGTTTTTAGACATAATTACCATCAAAAAATTAGTAGGGGAAATATATTTTATTAAAAAGTTAATTATTTTTTTTCTCCTAGCGATTTGTCTTAGTAGTATTTCCTCATTCATAATATCACCTCTCTTTTTTGTGGTATACAAGTTGTTTTTATGGAATAATTATACCATAGTGGTGAAAAATGTAAATTAAAAAAGTTAGATAATATTTTACAAAAAAATACAAATATATTTATTTAAGAGTTTTTTATCCAATATTACATTAGGGAAAAATAAAATATTATGAAAAACAAATGCTATCTTTAGTATGTAAAGGTTGATAATGTGGCTAATTATAGGTAAAATAATCTTGAGATATAATAAAAGGAGTTGTAATAATGGATATAGAATCAATGAAGATAGAAGAAGTTATTGAAAATATAAATAAACTATATAAAAAAAGTCAAGAAGAAGGTTTGTCAGATAAAGAGAAGGAATTGCAACAAAAATTTAGGCAAAGATATATAGATAATGTTAAACGTAATTTTAGAGGGCAACTAGAAGGTGTTGAACTTAAAAAGAAGTAATAAGGGGAGATGATTCAATTTGGCAGTAAGGGTGGAGAAACTAATTAAAGACTTCGATTTGGAGGTTTTAGTAGAGGGAAATGAAGATCAGGAGATTATAGTAAATGACATAAATAGACCAGGTTTGCAATTAGCTGGTTTTTATAATTATTTTGCTCCAGAAAGAGTGCAGGTTATAGGAAAAGCAGAATGGAGTTTTTTGGATGATATGCAATTGGAAGTAAGGAAGAAAAGATTGAAAAAATATTTTACTTCTGAAATGAACTGCATAATAGTTTCAAGAGGTTTAAAGCCTCATGATGAATTTATTGAACAAGCTAAAAAGAAAGAAATTTGGGTTTTAAGAAGTCAACTGGTAACAACAAAACTTATGAGTAAACTTACAATATATCTTGCAGATAAGTTAGCTCCAGAAACTAGGTTACATGGTGTGTTGGTAGATGTCTATGGTATAGGAATTCTAATTACAGGTGAGAGTGGAATTGGCAAGAGTGAAACAGCTCTTGAGCTTATAAAGAGAGGTCATAGATTAGTAACAGATGATGCTGTTGACATAAGAGAAATAGATGGGGATCTTATTGGTAGTTCACCAAATGTAACTATAGGAATGTTAGAAGTTAGAGGTATAGGAATAATAGATGTTTCAGCACTATATGGATTAAGTTCTGTTCAACAAAAAAAGAAAATAACATTGGTTATGCATTTTGAACATTGGAAAGATGACAATGATTATGATAGATTAGGAATAAATGATGAATATATGGAGATATTAGGAGTTCAAGTAAGAAAGCTTACAATACCTGTAAGGCCAGGCCGTAATATAGCTGTTATAATTGAAGCTGCTGCGGTAAATTATCGACAACAATTGATGTCTAATATTTCTCCAGTTGATATAATTGAAAAAAGAATGGAAACTGAAGCTACAAAAAGAATATAAAATGACAATTGGAGTGGAATATATGGACAAGAGAGAAAAAAATGCTTGGGAAAAGTATGATGAAAGTGGCATAAGAGCAATTTTTGATTTTAATGAAGGATATAAAGAGTTTATATCAAAATGTAAAACGGAAAGAGAATGTGTAAAAGAAACAATCAAAATAGCTGAAGCTAATGGATTTAGAGATATTGAGAACATAATAAAAAGTGGAGAAACACTTGAAGTTGGAGATAAAGTATATGCGAATAATATGGGGAAAGCAATAGTATTATTTATAATAGGGGAAAAAGACTTAGAATATGGTCTTAAAATACTAGGAGCACATATAGATTCTCCTAGATTAGATTTAAAACAAAATCCTTTATATGAAGACACAGAATTAGCTCTTTTTGACACACATTATTATGGTGGAATAAAGAAATATCAATGGGTTACATTACCTCTAGCAATTCACGGGGTAGTAGTTAAAAAAGATGGAACTAAAATTGATGTTGTAATTGGCGAAGATGATAGTGATCCAGTGATTGGAGTATCTGATCTTTTAGTTCATTTAGCACAAAATCAATTAGTGAAAAAAGCAAACACTGTAATTGAAGGGGAAGATCTTAATGTTCTTATAGGTAGTATGCCACTTAAAGGAGAAAAAAAGAATGCTGTAAAAGCTAATATACTAAAAATATTAAATGAAAAGTATGCTTTTGAAGAAGAAGATTTCTTATCAGCAGAGCTAGAAATTGTTCCTGCTGGTAAGGCAAGGGATTATGGAATAGATAGAAGTATGATTATGGGATATGGACATGATGATAGAGTTTGTTCATATACTTCACTTATGGCACTTCTTAATATGGAAAAGGTTGATAAAACATGTGTATGTCTTTTAGTAGACAAAGAAGAAATAGGAAGTGCAGGAGCAACTGGAATGCATTCTAAATTCTTCGAAAATGCAATAGTAGAGGTAATGGACAGAGTTCAAGGTTATTCAGAAATTAAACTTAGAAGATGCTTAAAGAACTCTAAAATGTTATCATCTGATGTAAGTGCAGCTTTTGACCCTAATTATCCTTCTGTAATGGAAAAGAAAAATGCAGCTTTCTTTGGAAAAGGAATGGTATTTAATAAATATACTGGATCAAGAGGAAAATATGGTTGTAATGACGCAAATGCTGAATACATGGCTGAGCTTAGAAATATAATGGACAAACACCATATAACAATTCAAACAGCAGAACTTGGTAAGGTTGACCAAGGAGGCGGTGGAACTATTGCATATATTGCAGCTCATTATAATATGGAAGTAATAGATTGTGGAGTAGCTTTACTTAATATGCATGCGCCATGGGAGATAGCAAGCAAAGTGGATATCTATGAAACAATGAAAGGATATTATGCATTTTTACTAGAAGCATAAAGGAGTTTTTTATATATTATATAAAGGTAGTTCATTGATTAACTGAACTACCTTTATATTTTTTATCTAAATTTCACTTTTATATAATAAATTACTTAATCTTGTTCAGTTCCACCCCATTCAACAACAGTAAACCCTTTTCTTTCAAATGGCTTGAGTTCTTGTTCTTCTATATTTATAGGTTTGTCTAATGGTTTAAAAACCATCATTATTCTTAAAATAGAGTCTGGTTTTGGTGTTATATTAAGTTCAGCTGATTTTTCATAATCTTCTCCAGCGAAAGTTATAAGATTGTATTTATTGTTTTGCATAATAGGAAGCCAATATACAATGAATTCGTTGTATTCTTTAGGAGTTAAGCCTAAATATTTAAGTTTTTCTTGAAGAAATTCTTTTGTTTCACTACCTCTTACAATAAATCCCTTAGACATATCAAATTTTTTGTCAGAGATACCTTCCCAATACAAATAAGAATATTCTTTATCATCTGAAATGTTAGTTAATGTTCCATCAGGCTTTGCTATTACTTTCCAACCATCTTTATATTCTGGATAAGTACAGGTAAGAGTACCCCTGTAATTTAATTTTACATTAACTTTTTGTTCTGAAGTTGGATAAAGATAAATTACAGGTTTTTTTACTTCATCTTTAATATCAGGTTTATTGTCACTATTAGGTTTATCACAACTAATTAGAAAAATTGAAAAAAGTGATAATAAGAGAATAAAAAACTTTGGTTTAGTTATTTTCATAATAGCCTCCATATATAATTTGAATTTTTAATTAAATGTCAATTTAAGTATGATAATATGAATTTATTATAACATAAATAAACTTAATTGGATAAAAGCAGAAAATGATAGGGGATATTAACCAATATTTATTTTCTTATGAAAAAAATCAGATTATAAGAATAAAACCAATTAAGAAATATATTTCTATTGTTATTATGTTTATCTTTTTTGATATTTGAGTAAATCAATATGTATTAAAAGGGTCATAAGTTATCCAATCATAAGATGTTGTTATAGGAGTAACCCCATTATAAGTACCTAACCAAGAATCTACACCTATTCCAGGCCATAAATTCATGATGATTCTACCAGGATGAGATGGTATGTTATCAGTTGCTCTATATACCTCCACCCCATCAACTAACCATGCGATATAAGTTGGTTGCCAAATAAAAGAATAGGTATGATAGCTTGTTGATGCATCAAATCCTAAATTATAAATGTATTCATGATTACCCACACCATTTGTAAAATAATTAAATTGTACTTTTGTAGTATCTTTTCCTAAAAATTCTATATCGATTTCATCCCAAGGAGTATCATCAGATGGACCTGTATATGTAAAAAATGAAGAGACTATACCAATATTTTTAGCTGGTTTCATCTTTGCTTGATAGATTCCATAGTCATAAGTATCATTTGTACGATATTCTGAACCAGCATAAGGTTTGGTGTTGCTTTGAATATTTTTATTTAAAGTAAGATTCATTATACTGTTATTAAAATTAACATTTTTAGAGCTCCAAGTACAATTAAACATACCTCCATTAGACCAACCATTAGATTTTGACCAGGCTTTTGAATTTGAATATTCAAATTCATCAGCAAAATGTGTTGAAACTAATAATGAAGATTTGATTGGTAAAGTGCCTGTCAATAGAGTACTTATAATAATTCCTAATGATAAAATTTTTAAATTTCTTTTGTTCATACATTCTCCCTTGAAGTAAATAGGTATTATAAAATATAGGACACGTTATTATATTATAATATAAAAAAATCATTTTAATTGCAAAAAAAAATCCTGGAAACTAAAGTTTAATAGAAATATTGTTTACTATTTTGTTATATTTGTATAATGATATTGTGTGAAGAATTTGACAAAACCAGCATAATATAAAATGAAAAAGTTGATAAATATGAAAAATAAAGTAAGATTAGTGTGAATTCTATAGATATTTATAATATAATTTAATAAAGGAAATTATTAATATTTTGTTTATTGACAAAGTATTAAGTTGTAAAGTATACTTATTTAACATATAAGAATGCTTGGAAAACTTCTGGTGATAAAGTGAAGCAATTCAAATATATTAATCACAGGTTTTCTAATAAAGGAGTGAATGAAATGGCAGAAGTTAAAATTGGTTTAGTAGCTACAATTTGTGTTGATGAAAATCCAGTAGCAAATAAAATAGATAAAATTTCAGTGAATAATGAATATATACAAGCTATTGAGAAAGTAGGGGGCATTCCTTTAATTATTCCAGTTATTTCTTCAGAATTAAGTCTAGATGCATATGTAGATATTTGTGATGGCTTTCTATTTACTGGTGGAATAGATATTAATCCAATTTATTACAATAAGAATCCTCATAAAAAGTTAGGGTATGTTGATTCAAGATTAGATGAATTTCAGTTAAAATTAATGAAGAAAGTATTAAAAGCAGAAAAACCATTTTTAGCTATTTGCCGTGGCGTTCAGATTTTAAATGTAGTATGTGGTGGTACATTATATCAAGATTTAGATGAGATACCAAATGATACAATACAGCATCAACAACGTGGGGAAAGATGTAATTTAATTCATAAGGTCAATTTTGAAAGTAATACAATTTTGTATGATTTGCTTGGTGATGAAATATATGTAAATAGTTTTCATCATCAATCAGTAGAAAAACTAGGAGATAATTTAATAATTACAGGACAAGCACCTGATGGTGTAATTGAAGCTCTTGAAGTTAAAGATTACAATTGGGGAGTTGGAGTTCAATGGCATCCAGAAATTATGTTTAATCATTTTGATAGTATGAGACCTTTATTTGAAGGTTTAATAAAAGCATGCTAAAAGAGAGAAAAACAGAATTTAAAATAATTTGTAAAATTACAAGATATAGTATTTTTATAAAGAACAAAGATTTATGAATTTTCATATCATGTATTACGAAGAGGAGGGATTTTTATGTTAGATAAATCTCGCTTTAAGAATCATGGATTATGGATATCTATAGCTGCTTTAATTCCTATGATATTAAAGAGCGCAGGGTTAGATATATTACCAGATAATTATGAAACTATTATGAATCTAGTGTTAGGAATATTGGTTACATTAGGGATTCTTAATAATCCAACTACAGAATGTAGATGGTTTTCTGATGATAAGAAAGAATCAGAAGAGAATAATAGTTAAAATATTAGGTTGTCTCTTGTATGAGACAACCTTCTTTTAATCACCATTATATGAAGATAAGAATTTTCTAAGTAATTCATTAGGTACATGCATAGAACCAATATCTCCATGTCTTTTATCATTTTCAATATCTCCATGACAATCAGAACCAGCACTTACAAGAAGTTCATTTTCATCTGCAAAATTTAGAAGCTTTTTTTCATCCTCTTCAGAGTTTTGAAAGTATATTGCTTCTATTCCATCAAGACCTATATTCAAGAAATCAGTTAATGGTGAATTCTTAATAAGAATTGGATGTGCTAAGAAAACCATGGCATTATATTTCTTTAATAATTTCACACCTTCTTCAGTAGACATTTTTGTTGTAGGAACGAAGGCTGGACAATCTTTGCCTATAAAGTTATCAAAAATATAATCTTTATCATAAGGATATCCAGCACTTATTATTTCATCTGCAATGTGAGGCCTTGCTACAACTTCTTTTCCTCTATGTAGTACATTTTCAAAACTTATTTCTATATTAAATTTTTCTTTAAGCTTTTCTACCATCTTTTTTGCTCTTATAATCCTATGATTTTGCATATTATTTAAAATATCTATAAAATTATTGTCTTTATATCTTTCACCTCTAAAGAAGCCTAAAAGATGAATGCTTTCATGATTATGTGTTGTTGATAATTCTATACCAGGAATTAAGGTTATGCCTAAGTTTAAAGCTTCATTAGTTGCTTCTTTAAGTCCACCTATTGTATCGTGGTCAGTTATAGCTAGAAATTTAACACCATTCTTAAAGGCTCTATTAACCATCTGCCTTGGAGAAAGAATTCCATCAGAAAAGGTGGTGTGATTATGAAAATCAACAAGAATCAAAAGTATCTACTCCTTCCATATAAATAATTTTATAATAAAAAACTATGTTATAATTTACGTATTATTAGTATTTTACTATAGTTTATTACATCTCACAATATATATACCTGGAGGAAATGAATGTTACTTATGATTGATAACTATGATTCATTTGTTTATAACCTTGTTAGATATTTTAATGAATTAGGTGAAGAGATAGAGATTCATAGAAATGATAAAATTACTTTAGAGTTTATAGAAAAAAAGAAATATACAGGAATTATATTATCACCAGGAC
This sequence comes from Clostridium sp. SHJSY1, assembly GCF_031626875.1. Taxonomy (NCBI): domain Bacteria; kingdom Bacillati; phylum Bacillota; class Clostridia; order Eubacteriales; family Clostridiaceae; genus Clostridium; species Clostridium sp. SHJSY1. Next base: position 28,259 of record NZ_JANDMF010000014.1, on the reverse strand, counting down.
CTAAGAATCCTAAAGAATCAGGATTATGTTTAGATATTATAGAAAAATTTAAAGGTGATACGCCAATACTTGGCATATGTTTAGGACATCAATGTATAGGCCACTATTTTGGAGGAATGGTTATAAAAGGAAAAGAACCTGTTCATGGAAAGTTAAGCTGTATAACCCACAATGGAAAAGGAATATTTAAAGATATAAAAAATCCATTAAGAGTTACTAGATATCATTCCTTAATAGTTTCTGAAGAAGAGTTACCAAAAGAACTTCTAGTAACTGCAAAAACAGAAGATGGAATTATAATGGGATTAAGCCATAAAAATTATCCTATATATGGAGTTCAATTTCATCCAGAAGCAGAACTAACAGAGGAAGGACATAGGTTATTAAATAATTTTATTTTAGAATGCAAGAGGTTTAATAATGAAGATTAAAGAACTTAAAGGTTATTATAAGCCACTTGATGTATATAGACTGTTTGCAGATGAAAAGGATAGTATTTTTCTTGATAGTTCAAAGGAAGATAGTCCATATTCTCTATTTTCATTTATAGGAGTAAATCCTATATGGAAGTTTACATCTAGTGGAAAAAATTCATATTTAGATGAGATAAAGCTAGAAGGAGAAAATCCATTTAAGAATTTAGAAGATTTATTAAGAAAATATAAAATAGAAGAAAAGTCAAATTTACCTTTTATAGGTGGAGTTATAGGGTATTTTTCTTATGATACAGGAAGAATTTTAGAAGAGATCCCAGATATATCTAAAGAAGATTTTATATTACCAGATAGTAAATTTTTATTGTATGAAAATATAATTATATTTGACATCATAAATAAGAAAATGTATTTAACAGCTCTAGAAATAAAAGGAGAAAATAGTATATATCATGTAGAAGAAACGCTTAAAGGATATAAAGAATATGAGGAAGTAGTTTTACATAAAAAAAATACAAAATTCTATTCAAATTTTGAAAAAGAAGAATATGAGAAAAAGATAGATAGACTTAAAGAGTATATAAGAAGTGGAGATACTTATATAGCTAATATGACAAGGCGAATATGGTGTAATAATAATGAATCAGCCTTTAATATATATGAAAAGCTTAGAAGTATAAATAAGGCTCCTTTTTCTGCATTTATGAACTTTGAAGATTTTCAAGTAATAAGTTCTTCTCCAGAGAGATTTTTATCTATAATGGATAGAGTTGTAACAACAAGGCCAATTAAAGGAACAAGACCAAGGGGTAAAGATGAAGAAGAGGACAAGATAAATAGAGAAGCTTTAATAAATTCAGAAAAAGATAAGGCAGAGCTTCTAATGATAGTTGATTTAGAAAGAAATGATTTAAGTAAGACGTGTGATAAGGTTAAAGTTACTGAATTATTTAAGATAGAGAAATATGCTACTGTATTTCATTTGGTGGCAACAGTTCAAGGGATACTTAAAAATGGGGTTTCAGAAATTCAATGTTTAAAAGAATGTTTTCCAGGAGGCTCTATAACAGGGGCCCCAAAGATAAGATCTATGGAAATTATAGAAGAACTTGAGGGATTAAAAAGAAATTTATATACTGGATCTATCGGATATTTTGATTTAAGAGGGAATTGTGATTTTAATATAGTAATAAGAACAATAATTAAGAAGGAAAATAAGGCATACTTTGGAGTGGGTGGTGGCATAACATGGGATTCAAATCCTGAAGAAGAATGGTATGAAACATGTGACAAAGCTAAGGCCTTAATGAAGGTACTTTAAAATGAGAAAAATAATTTATGAAGAAGATAATATTCTGTTAGATGAAGGAAGTTTTTTTGGTAAAAGTATTTTTGAAACTATATTATGGCTTAAGGGACCAATATTTTTAAAAGAGCATATAGAAAGACTTAAAACTGGATTAAATGTATTAAAGCTTAAACCTTTAGAAGAAGATGAATTAATTAAATTTTTGAGAGGATTAGAAGTTAAAAATAAGGGGATAAAGGTAATGGTTACTCCTTTAAATATAGTTATTACTAAAAGAGATATTACATATAAAAGTGAAGATTATAAAAGAGGTTTTAGTTTGAAGTTATCAAATGTTAAAAGAAATAGTTCATCTTGTTTAACTTATATAAAATCAACATGTTATATAGAAAATATATTGGAAAAAGAAAAGATGAAAAAATTAGGATTTGATGATGTTTTATTCTTAAATGAAAGAGGTTTTGTAACTGAAACTAGTTGTAGTAATATATTTATAATAAAAAATGAAAGAATTATAACACCTAAAATAGAGAATGGTTTATTAGGTGGTATAATAAGAAAATGGGCTATAAAAAATTTCAAGGTGCAAGAAGAAGATATTCTGTATGAAGACTTAGAAAGTGCAGATGAAGTTTTTATAACAAATAGTTTAATGGGGATAATGAAAGTAAATAGAATAGATGAATTTATTTATGATAATGAATTATATACAAATTCCATAAAAGAAGCTTATGATAAATTCATTTATAATAATAAGTAATAAATAGGGAGAAGGAGTGCATCTTGGATAAGGTTAATGAAATATTAAATGACAAAAGGTATAAATCTTACTTAGAAAGATTAGAAGCTTTAGAGAAAGATAGAAAGTTTTGCAGACATACGATGGAACATTTCCTAGATGTGGCTAGAATAGCATATATTAAAGTTCTTGAAGAAAATTTAGGATTTTCTAAAGAAGTTATATATGTTATAGCATTACTTCATGATATTGGTAGAGTTCTGGAATATGAAAAAGAAATACCTCATCATGATGGTAGTGTTATAATAGCAGAAGAATTATTGGAGAATTCTGGTTTTACTAAAGAAGAAAAAGATAGTATATTAAAAGCTATTGAATCACATAGAAAAGCTGATAGTGCAGATCAGCTATCTAAAATAATCTATAAAAGTGATAAGATATCAAGAAATTGCTTTAATTGCGAGGCTATAGATGAATGCTATTGGAGTGAGGAAAAGAAAAATTTTGATATAAAATACTAAATAAAATGGGGGTAAAAATAATGAAAATAGGCAATAAAGAATTTATACTTGGAAAAAGAACTTATGTTATGGGAATTTTAAATGTTACTCCAGATTCTTTTTCAGATGGTGGAAAGTATAATGAAATAGACTTAGCCTTAAAAAGAACTGAAGAACTGATAAAAGCTGGTGCAGATATTATAGATATTGGAGGAGAATCTACAAGGCCTAACTTTGAGGCAGTAGAGGTAGAAGAAGAAATAAAGAGAGTAGTACCAATAATTAAAGCTATAAAAGAAAAGTTTGATATTAATGTTTCAATAGATACATATAAGGCAAAAACAGCAGAGGAAGCTATAAAAGCTGGTGCAGATGTTATAAATGATATTTGGGGATTTAAAAAAGATAGAAATATGGCAAATGTTTCAGCAAAGTATGATGTTCCTTGTATTCTTATGCATAATAGGGAGAACAACCATTATAATGATTTAATGGAGGATGTTCTAACAGATTTAGAAGAAAGTATAGATATTGCTATAAGTGCAGGAGTTAAAAAGGAAAATATCATTTTGGATCCAGGTATAGGATTTGCAAAGACTTATGAAGAAAATTTAATTGTAATGAATAATCTTGAAAAAATTAAAACTTTAGGATATCCAGTGCTTTTGGGAACTTCTAGAAAATCTATGGTAGGATTAGCACTTAATTTGCCTGTAGAAGATAGAGTTGAAGGAACTTTAGCAACTACAGTTATGGGAATAATGAAGGGGTGTGAATTTATAAGAGTTCATGATGTTCTTGAAAATAAAAGAGTGTGTGTTATGACAGATACAATATTAAAGGCAAGGTAAGTGATAATTATGGATAAAATTTATATAAAAAACTTTGAGATATTTGCTAATCATGGTGTATTTAATGAAGAAAAAAACTTAGGACAGAAGTTTATTTTAGATTTAGAAGCAAGTTTATCTTTAGAAGAAGCGGGAAAGACAGGTAATTTAAAAAAATCAGTTCATTATGGAGAGCTTTGTTTAGGCATTGAAAAAGTCTTTACAGAAAAGAGCTATGATCTTATTGAGACAGCAGCAGAGAGGGTGGCTGAATTTACATTAATTACTTATCCAGCTATAAAAAGTGTTAAAGTGAAATTAAAAAAACCATGGGCTCCAATAGGAAGGCATGTAGAATATGCAGCCGTAGAGGTAGATAGAGGTTGGCATGAGGCTTATCTTTCTATAGGAAGTAATATTGGAGATAAAGAAAATAACCTGCATAAAGCTATTGATATGATAAAAGAAGATACAAACATAGAAGTAATAGAAGTATCTTCATTCATAGTTACAGAACCATGGGGGAAACTTGATCAAGATGAGTTTGTAAATGGAGCAGTTAAAATAAGAACAATATTATCTCCAAAGTATCTTTTAGATAGACTATTAGATATTGAAGAAAAAATGCATAGAGTAAGAGAAGTTAAGTGGGGGCCTAGGATAATAGATTTAGATATTATATTTTATGATGACTTAGTTTTAGAAGATGATTATGTGACAATCCCCCACCCAAGGATGGAGGAAAGAGAATTTGTTCTAAAACCATTAAATGAAATTGCTCCAAATAAAATACATCCTTTACTTAATAAAAGAGTTTTTAAAATATTAGAAGAACTTAAATAATTATGGATTGCTATTTAAATGCCTTGGCTTGATTTTCTACATGCTTGCAGAAGTCATAAAGATTATAACGTATAGGGACATCTTTCATAGATATGATATCTTCTTTGTAGTTACCATCCCAAGGTAAAATAGCAACTAAATCATTATTATAAACTTTAATAATGTATTTACTATCTGAAAATTGTATTCTTAATTGATAATTTTCCTTTTCAGTAGGCATTCCATCTTCTTTGTAATTCTCATCTGATAAAGAACTAATAAAGTTTTCTATAACATCATTTTCTTCTGTAGAGACAGATATATCCTTATATAAATTAGTGTCAAAAAATTCTATTGAGAAGTCTTCATTTTGAAGAACTTTAGCATAAATTTCTTTAGTGTATAGTGCAATATCTGATTTTTGTTTTAGATGCAGATATTTAGGATCATCAAAAGCACAACCTTGTAACATAATAATTAATAGAAAAATAAAAAATAGCTTTAACTTCTTCAAAATAATCACTCCTAGCATTGTAACTACCCTAATAATGTATTCACATATATTGTTTTTAGAACAAATTATGGAAAGTAACTGTTTAAAAGCTTTATTAGTGGAGAGAATTTTAATAGAAATAATATTTTGGAGGTTAAGTGATGATCACTATTGTTAAAAGAGGAGTTTCTTTTTTTTATGCATTTATATTTGTTTATTTTATTTATTCTTTTTGTATTCTATTGTTGAAAATAGGGCTTGATGGAGCTTCAGGTAATATATTTTTTGTTACTCTTTCTATTTTCCTTTGTGGACCATTTATTAAATATAATAAAATGAAAAGTGATATCACCAATGGTTTCATAGAAGAAAATTATAAAGTTAATAGAGAAATAGGAAAGTTAAAAGATAATTTTAATATCATGGAAGGATTGATATTAAAAGATGGAGATGATAATTTTAAAATAGAAAATATAGTTATTACAAATAAAGGCGTTTTTAATATAGTAAAATGTAATTATAAAGGTGAGTTTCATATTAATAAATATAATAAATGGTATAAGACAAGTAGAAAAGGCAATAGGGGTGTTATATCACCAATAACAGAAGTTAGAAAAAATAGAGACTACTTGATTAAATTGTTTGATGAGGATTTAATTATAGATTTAATAGTTATGGTTAATGATAGGGTTTATATTGAAGGGGAAGAAAACTCTGATGTTCCAATAATTAGATATGATGAGTTATTTAATTACATTGCTGATTATCCTATAGATAAGGAAATTGATTCAGATGAACTGTATGATAAACTTTTTAAAAAATTAATTGAAAGCAAGGATATTCACAAAGAAGAGATTCTGTATAATAAATTTGTAGATAATATTTGGGCATTTAGAAGCAGATTAATTTTTATTTCAGCTTTTTTTATTGTTTATATCTTAAATATAATATATATGCAAAGAACATAGAGGATAAAATTAGTATGTATTAATAATCTTATAATACCTTTATAATAATATTTGTATTGAATATTATTAAATAATTATAGATTATGACAGGTATTTTGGGAGGATTAAAATAATGAATATATTTTATTATGATACTAAAATAGGAAGAATTAGAATAGAAGAAAACGGAAGAGCAATTACAAGTATAGATTTAGTTAACCATGATTTACAGGAAGAAATATTAGTGAAAGAAGAAACTTTATTACTAAAACAAGCTATAAAAGAACTTAATGAATACTTTGATGGGAAAAGAAAATATTTTAATTTACCATTAAATCCACATGGTACTGAATTTCAGAAAAAAGTATGGAATGCTCTCATGGAAATTCCTTTTGGAGAAACTAGGAGTTATAAAGAAATTGCAAAAGCAATTGGTAATGAAAAAGCTTCAAGAGCTGTAGGAATGGCTAATAATAAAAATCCAATAATGATTATAATTCCTTGCCATAGAGTAATTGGATCTAATGGAAAGCTTATTGGTTATGCAGGTGGAATAGATGTAAAAGATAAATTACTTAATATAGAAAAAATTATAGGATGAGTTAATAATGAAAAAATTGAAGTATATCATATTAAAACAATAAGGATACAGTATCAAAAATAATGTATCCTTACTATAAGTTAAATTAAAATTGGAAGATTAGTATTTAAAATATGAATAAAGTTTTTATTTAAAAGAGGTTCTTTAATTGCATTGTTACAAGTAAATTCAAATGTTTCAAGGCTCATAGAAATTTCTTCTTCAATAAAAGCATTAAAATCAGACCATCCAATAAAATCTTTTATAAATTCAAAAATTTTTGTAGGATTATCAAAAACTTTAAAGAATAATTTTTGACCAGGGTCCATATCCCAAGTATTATTAAAAAATTCAGAGTGTGATTTAACGAATTTATTTAGGGATTCTTTGTCTAACAACCAACCATTATCTAGAGTAGAGTAGAACTCTAACATAGAGGCAATTTCTTGAGTATTAAGGTTAGGGTTATTTTCAGTAATTTCATGAACTATTTCTGAAAATGGTGCCATAGGTATATAAAACTCATTAATCTGACGTTCAAACCAAGTAAAAAATGCAGTAGGGAGAAATACATGTTGAAGAAAACCTAAAAGTGAGTATATAGATGGATAGACAACAAAGCTTGATTGGATAATATCTTTTTCAAGATCAAGTATTCCAATATAGAGAATCTTAGATTCTGTTGTTATTTCCTTATCTTCAAAATAACCTTCCCATAAAGAGGCATTATTAATAATTTTATTTTCCCAAAAAAAATTATTTTTATAAATGTCCTTATTATAAGTACTTGGTTTTGTATTAATTTGCAAATACTAAACCTCCTTTCTATAATACATAATAGTAAATGATTTAATTATGATGAGAGATTAATTTAGTCTAGAATAGAATTCTACAACTAAAGAGTCGTTTATTTGAATAGGAACTTCTTCACGTAAAGGGTATCTTAAAAGTGATCCTGAGAAATTTTCTTCATCTTTACTTAAATAAGGGAAAACATCAAGAATATTATTTAAGAAATTATTTTTGAATAATTCATTCTTTTGTGATTTTTCTCTTAGTGAAACCACATCATTGATGCTTATATTAAATGATGGAATATCAACTTTACTATTGTTTACTAAAATATGACCATGAACTACAATTTGGCGTGCCTGTGCTATGGAACTTGCAAAGCCTAATCTAAATACAATATTATCAAGTCTACATTCTAGCCTTTTAATTAAAGAATATCCAGTTTGTTCTTTATCCTTAAGCGCTTTTTTTACATAGATAGAAAATTGCTTTTCCATAACTCCATAGTAAGCTCTTAACCTTTGTTTCTCAAGTAATTGAGTTCCATAGGCAGAAAGTTTTTTTGCATTTCTTGCACTACCATTATCAGCTCTTTTCATTGCTTTGGGATTTCCAATTACATTTAAACCAAGTCTTCTACATAATTTAAATCTAGGTGTTCTCATTTTTGCCATAAAATTATCATCTCCATATAGAAATTTGCCGCGATAAAATTAAGCCTAAAACTAATATAATATAAAAAAATTGAAAAGTAAATGAAAATAATTATCAATAAATTTTTAAAATTACTTGAAAATTTATTCTATTTATGTGTATAATCTTTAAAATTGAATATGATAAAAAATAAGGAGGGGTAGAATGAATAATATTTTATTAGCTTTTGGATTAACACTTTTGGCAGGATTATCAACAGGTATTGGAAGTGCTATTGCATTTTTTGCAAAGAAAACTAACACAAAATTTTTATCTATAAGCCTAGGATTTTCTGCAGGTGTAATGATATATGTTTCTATGGTGGAATTATTTTATCAAGCAAAAATTTCTCTTACAAATGAATTAGGATTAAAGCTTGGATCATGGGTTAATGTAATTTCCTTTTTTGGAGGAATGCTTATAATTGCACTTATAGATAAATTTATACCTAGCGGAGAAAATCCTCATGAGATATATAAAGTTGAGGCTATGGATAGTGAGAATTTACAGAAGAATAATAAACTTTTGAGAGTGGGTGTATTTACTGCACTTGCTGTAGGTATTCATAATTTTCCGGAGGGGTTGGCAACTTTTGTTTCAGCACTTCAAGAACCAACTATAGCCATATCGATTGCTGTGGCAATAGCTATTCATAATATTCCAGAGGGGATAGCTGTATCAGTTCCAGTATATTATGCAACTGGTAATAGAAAGAAAGCTTTTATATATTCATTTTTATCAGGGCTTTCAGAACCAATTGGTGCTCTTATTGGTTATTTAATACTAATGCCATTTATAAATGATGTAGTTTTTGGAATATTATTTGCAGCTATAGCTGGAATAATGGTATTTATATCTTTAGATGAATTATTACCTTCGGCTAGGGAATATGGAGAACATCATTTAGCTATATACGGATTAGTAGCAGGAATGGTAGTAATGGCAGTAAGTCTGTTATTATTCTTATAAAAATAAACTTATTGTATGTAAGTATTAGTTTATGTGTATTTTTACATGATTGCATTGGTATTATAAATTAATATATTGAGATTTAATATCATCATACAATCTTCATAACTTTTTTGTATACTGTCTTTATTTAATAAAGATAAGTAGAAAGTAGTAGAGGTGGAAAATGCACATAAAAAAAGAGGTAATTAAAGTATATAATATGACATGTATTTCTTGTGAAAATAGGGTAGAAAGGGAATTGAAGAAAGTTACAGGGGTTGGGATTGCTGTAGCAAGTTTTACCGAACAGCAAGTAACAGTAGAATATGATGAAGATCTTTGTTCCATAAAACAATTAAGAGAAGCTATCAATAAAGCTGGTTATAGCACTAAGGATTCAAAAAATATTAAATTTGCAGGTTTCTTAGTTGTAGTTGCAGCCATTTTATTACTTGGTAGTTCAACATCAGGATTTGATATGGATGCTAAATTAAATAATGCATCTTATGCAGTATTATTTTTAGTTGGTATGCTAACATCAATTCATTGTGTTGGTATGTGTGGTGGAATAATGCTTACACAAAGTATATCAAAAGATGATGATTTAAATGAAGAGAAGAGCAGATTTGCTTCATTAATGCCTGGTATTTTATATAATACTGGAAGAGTAATTTCTTATACCATTATAGGTGGTATTGTAGGGGCATTAGGGTCTGTACTATCATTATCACTTAATGTAAAAGCAGGACTTCAAATATTTGCAGGAATATTTATGATAATAATGGGGTTAAACATGGCTGGATTTTCTATGTTTAGAAAGTTTAATATTAAATTGCCATGGTCTTCATGTATATTGAAAAATAAACCTAAAGCCCCTTTCTTAGTAGGAATGTTAAATGGATTAATGCCATGTGGACCTTTGCAAACAATGCAGTTGTATGCATTAGGAACTGGTAGTGCATTAACTGGAGCATTATCCATGTTTTTATTTTCGTTAGGAACAGTTCCTTTAATGCTTGCATTTGGAGCTATATCAGGATTTTTAAGCAAAGGGTACACAAAGCAGCTTTTGAAATTTAGTGGATTCTTAGTTATAGTGCTTGGATTTATAATGGGGAACCGTGGTCTTGCATTAGCAGGAGTTGGAGTGCCTAGTGTTAATACAATAAAACAAAGCTTATCAGAAAGTGGACAAAATCAATCAAATTCCAATATAGGAAAAGCAACTGTTGAAAATAATGTACAAGTAATAAAGATGACAGCAGATAGTAATGGATACACACCAAATGCTTTTTATGTTAAAAAAGGTACTCCTGTTAAGTTTATAATTACAGGAAGTCAACTTAATTCATGTAATAATTCTATTGTAATACCATCTTTAAATATAGAAAAAGCTCTAAAATCAGGAGAGAACATAATAGAATTTACACCAGGGGATAAAGATATAAACTTTAGTTGTTGGATGGGAATGATAAGAGGCGTAATTAAAGTTACAGATGATCTTGATTCTGTAGATACTACTAAGGATGATCCTTCTATACCAGCTCAAAGTAGTGGAATGAGTTGCTGTACTGGAGGCAGTTCAAGTTCTAGTGCATCACAAACACAAAGTATATATGGTGATGATTTAAGCAAAGTACCTACTGATAGATTAATTAAAAAAGCAAATATTGATGGTGGAAAGCAAAGCTTAAATATAAAAGGAACTGGTAATGAATTTGAGCCATTAGTAATAGTGTTGGAAAAAGGTAAAGAAACAAATTTATCAATAGATTTTACTTCATTTGATAATGCAGAAGGAACATTTACAATAGTAGATGCAAATACAGGTGAAAATGTAAACACCTTTACTGGTAAAAAGGGGATTGTAAATGTTGGAATGAAGATTGATAAAAGTGGAACATATCTTATTATTAGAAATAATGTGGTTGCAATTGGAATTAAGGTTTCAGATTCACTAGAAAAGGTTAATTTAGAAGATATTCGCAAAGAATTTATAGGTTAAAAATAAGCTGAGATTATAAAAATATGAATTGTCATAAAAATGAAAACATAATTAAATTAATGTTGATAGATAGGAAGTTTAAGAGTTATAATTGAAATTAAAGATTATAACTCTTAAAAAGTTAAATTAAAATGCATTTGTAAAAAGTAATAGATAGAGTAGATATTAATTTATTAAAGTTAGGGGAACATTTTTATGAATTATCAAGAAGATAACAAAGATAAAGAAATTAAAAAATACAAAGCAAAAAGGCGAATGTTAGCTATAATAATATTTTTAGGAATACCTGCTATAATTGCAGTAGCCCTTTCTTTAGCAAATTTTAGTGGAACAGTAAGGTTTTCCATTATAGGAATGGTACCATTTATATTTCCTGTTATGGTGATAATTATGATTCCTATGATCATTAAGGATATGAAACGTGAAGAAAAAGATTCTAAAGAAAAAGATAATGAGCAAACAATGATAGAATAATTAAAGTGAACGATATTAGAGCTGTTGGATAACTTATGTTACCAGTAGCTTTTTTTGAATATAGGCATTGATGTAGAAATGGTTGTAATTTATAATTGTACATTATAGTAAAATACAAATCATAAAGGAGTGAGTCATGCTTGATGTAGATAATTTATTGAATGTTTTGAGAAATAATAGTTCCATAGCAATTCCTATAAGCATTTTTTTAAGCATAGTAATTTCTTTGGTTGGAGTATTGCCATCAATGTTTATAACAGGGGCTAACATAATTTTTTTTGGACCTATTAATGGATTTTTTATATCATTGTTAGGAGAAACAATAGGAGCATATATTACTTTTAAAGTTTATAGATTAGGATTTAAGAAGAGGTTAGAGAAATTCACAGAAAAAAATAAATTGCTTTCTAAAATAATTTCTAGTAAAGGGAAAACAGCAGGAATATTAATATTTGAAGGAAGAATAATTCCATTTCTGCCATCAGGGGTTATAACATTAGCAGCTTCAATAAGCAATGTAAATAGTTTTATATTTACTATTGCAACATTCATTGGGAAGGCACCATCAATAGCATTAGAAGCACTTGTTAGTTATGATATAATTAATATCTATGAAAATTGGATACGACTATCTATAACACTTATTTCATTAATATTTATTATAGTTGTATTTAAAAGAGTAAATAAATAAAAGTCATGTAAAAAGTGAAATTAGTTATATTTTTTATTACTTGAAAGTATCATCTTGATTATAAATTTGTTTTTTGATAATATATTAAATATTGCAGAGAAATAACTCTGAGGGCGGGAGAGGGTTAATTTAATAAAAGAGGAAAAAATGAAAAAACTTTTAGAAAAAATCTTTAAGTTAGAAAAGCATGGTACATCAATTACTACTGAAATATTGGCAGGTATAGTTGGATTTTTTACTGTCTCCTATATCATAGTGGTAAATGCATCTACTTTAGCTGAAGCATCTATTCCTTACCAAGGTGTTGCAATTGCAACTATATTAATATCTGTTATAGGTTGTTTAATAATGGGATTTTATGCAAATGCACCACTTATATTGATACCTGGAATGGGAGTTAATGCATTATTCTCTTATACTATAGTAATCAGCATGGGATTATCATATGAAAAGGCATTTGCTGCTGTGATAATTAGTGGATTATTATTTATGATTCTTGCATTTACACCACTTGCTCGTAAATTAAATGAGTCAATACCACTTGTTTTAAAACAAGCAACTACAGTAGGTCTTGGTCTATTCTTAATTTTAATAGGATTAGAAAAAGGTGGTATTGTTGTAAAAGGTGCTCATTCAATAATTAGTGTAGGTAAATTTTCTGATCCATTTGTTCTTGCAACATTAATAACAACTATTGTTACAATTATTTTAGAAATTAGAAAAGTTACTGGAGCATACTTGTTTGGTATTTTATTTGGTACAGGAATTAGTTTTTTACTTGGTGTTACAGGAAAAGTTGAAACTAGTAATTTAAGCATTTTACCATTTCAAGATGTGTTTTTAAAGGCTGATTTTACAGGAGTTACTGATTTGGTATTTTGGAATGCTGTTTTTACAATGACAATGGTTCTTGTATTTGAAACAGTTGGCTTAACCAATGGACAAGTAAGTGTACTAAAACAAGAAGAAAAATGGGGTCGTATATTAAAGGCAAGTTCCATTACCACTTTTATATCTGGTATTTTTGGAACTAGTCCAACAGTGTCAGCTTTAGAAAGTGGATCAATGTTTGCAAGTGGTGCAAAAACAGGGCTTTCTACAGTAACTACTGCAATGTTATTTGCAGCATCATTCTTTTTGTTGCCTTTTATAGGATTTATTCCAAGTAGTGCAATTGCACCGATTTTAATAGTGATTGGAATATCAATGCTTCAAGAATTTAAACACATGAATTTAGAGAATCCATCAGAAGCGTTTTCGGCACTTCTGATAGTTGTACTTATTCCATTTACATATAGTATAGCTGATGGAATAGCAGTAGGATTTATTACTTATCCTGTGTTTAACCTTTTCTCAAAGAAGAAAAAACAATTATCTTTTTCTATGTATGCAATTGCAGCTTTATTTTTGCTTCAATTTGTAATGCATTAAAAATAAATCAACAGATGATTTTAAAAAATGTAAAATTATCTGTTGATTTTTTATATTATGGCAATTCTAAATAATTTTGAATTCTTAAAGATAACTCTAGTTTAAATAAGTTATTATTATCATCAAGTGATAGCAGTAGTAAACTTTGAATTTTATTAAAGCGATAGAAGAAAGTGCTTCTATGAATATTTAATTTTCTTGAAGTTTCATTAGCATTTCTGTTGCACTTAAAATAAATTCGTAGTGTTTTTAGTAATTCTGTATTATTTTCTTTATCGTATATACTTAATTTATTAATAGATGGATGAATTAATGTTGATAAATCTATTTTGTAAGAATAACTATTATTATTTTTATATGACTGAAATAAATAATGGTCAATATAATCTTCAAAATAAAATATTTTATTTTGAAGGATAGATTTAGTTGGTAACTTTAAAATATAAGTAGATTGATAAAAATAATCTTGTAGATTATTGAGGTTTTCAAAAACTAAACTTGCACCACAATTTAAATTATTAAGTTCTAATATATCAAAAAGCTTGTCTTTCATATAATCAGTAACAACTTCTTCAGTATCATTGCTTATAAGAAATACAATCATATCTTTATAATATGTTGAAATACAGTTTCCTAAGATATTTTTAAATCTTTTAATTAGATCTTTTAATCCAAAGTTATCTCTATAATCTTTGTAATTTTGTTTAAATGGTACAGAGAGTATAAGCAAATATCTATTTAATTGAAAGTTTATGCATTGCAATCTTTCTTTTGTGTAATTTATATCATCTATCTTATTCATTAATAAATCCATTAGATAGTATTCCTCATCTAATCCAGAATTACTTATAAATAGATTTTCTTTTTGTATTTGCATAGATAGTACTTTAGATAATACATTTGTTATTTCTAAATCATCATCTACAAACTTTTTTTTACTTTGTAGAATAGAAATGTAGGCAATGGCTATATTATTAACCCTAATAGAGCAAAATATTAAATTTTCATCATCTTCATGAAAAAAAGAATTATTTGTATTATGAATTATATCTATACATTTATTTTTCTTCATTAGACTAACAGTATCTAAAAGAAGATAATCTTCTCCATTATGAGTTTCTATACTTGAATTTTCCAATTTTGCAAGGGAGGAACGAGTAATAATTCGATAACTGGTATCTAAAATAAAAATTGGATTATTTAATGAAGTTTCAGCCTTACTTAAGATTCCGTCTATACTATTTTCAGAAAATAAACTATCATATATTTCATATTTTATTTTATATAAATTATGTTCTTTTTTCATAATATACTCCTAAAGTTTAATTCAAAAAAAGTCTAAATAGATAGAGAATTAAGTATATTATTTAGGACTTCTTTTTGATGAGGAAAAATTTTATACATGTTAATATTATAACAGTTCGTTTAATTATGTAAGTAAAAATAATTATTTAAAAGGGAGATATTATATTATGTCATTTACAGTATTAGGTGTTACAGCAGGAAGAAAGAATTCAAATTCAGAAATTTTATTAAAAGAAGCATTACTTGCATGTCAAGAGCAAGGCGCTGATGTTAAAATGATTAATTTAAGAGATTATAATATTGAAGAATGTACAGGATGTACAGCTTGCACACATGGAATGAGTAGTGGAAAGAATGTTGGATGTACATTAAGTAAAAAGGATGATAAGCAAGCAATTATGGATGTTATGTTAAATGTAGATGCTATAATTGTATCAGCACCAACATATGATTTAATGCCAACAGCAACATTTTCAAAATTCATGCATAGAAATCTTGCTTATGAATCAGCATTTTTAGAGTCTATTGGAGCAATAGAGCATAAGGATAGAGTAGCTGGATTGATTGCAGTTGGTGGTTCTACACGTTCATGGCAGTCAATGGCTTTAGAAAGTATGCAAGCAACATGTTTTACAAACGATTTTAAAGTAGTTGATATGTACTTAGCTGAAAGAGTACCAGCTCCTAAACAGTGTTTATTACATGATGATATGATTGAGAGAGCTCATAAAATGGGTGAAAATATAGTCAAATCATTAAAAACTCCAGTTGAGAAGAGAGAATGGCTTGGAGATGAAGATATGGGATGGTGCCCACATTGTCATTCTAATGCATTAATACTTGGAGAATCACAATGGGATGGAATACATTTTCCAGTTGAATGTCAAGTATGTGGTGCAGGTGGAAACTTAGAAAAGACAGAAGAAGGTAAGTGGAAGTTTGTTATTCAAGAAGATGGATTATGCCGTGATCGTACATCTGTTGAAGGAAGAGAGCACCATTTAAAAGAAATTATGCATACACAAGGTGGATTCTATACAGAAGAAAATTTAGCTATAGTCAAAGAAAAATTTGTTAAATATAAAGAGTTAGCATTTCCAACAATAGAAATTAAAAAATAATTCTACATAAAAATAAAGAAACTCAGTTATGGGTTTCTTTATTTTTTATTATATGGTATAAATAGTAAAAAGGCTGTTTTGTATTTATCTAAAAGGGGGGATGGTATGAATAATATTAGTTTAGCTATATTCACAATAGTTAGTTTTATAATTGTAATGGTATTGTCTAAGAAATCATCAATGGTAAGTAATGGGAAAAATAGGACACAGATAAGAATATATAGGATTGGTTGTATTATATTATTTTTACCTGAAATACTAATTAGCTTTATTTTTAGGGGTTATCCATCATTGAATTTTGTTTATTTTACTATATGGTTAACATATGTAGTTATGGCATCAGAAAAATTATTTCCGTCCCATAAAGAAGGGAATATAGAAGATGAAAAAATATTAATAAAAAATAAAAACTGGATTGGATATAGAATTAATTTTAAAACTATTAGAGGAAAAATATTTGTAGGAAGTGTTTTAACAATTATTTTAGTGCTTATGGCGTTTTTTGTAATATCTGATTTTTATAATCCTACTATTAAGATTAGTGTTGATAATATTAAAATTAGTGATTTGGATTATAGTTATGATTTTAATGGGTCAGATGTTAGAAGTATAGAACTTATAGATGATATATCTATATTAAATAAAGTGTATGGAACTGAAACAGCAAAGTATGCTAGAGGAAAATTTAATATTTATAAATATGGTAAGTCGCAAGTATATATTTATAAAGATACAAACAAATATATCTTTATAAATTTAAATGATACAAATATAATATATAATACAAGTAGTGAAAAGGATACTTTAGAAGAATATAAAAAATTAAAATCATATATATCTAACTTGCAAAAAAATAAATAATTTGATTAATGCAGAGAACTATTTTATAAAACAAAATAATTCTCTATTTTTTATGGTTTATACAAATATGATTTAATAATAATTAGATATTAATTGTGCAAATGTACAAAAAAAAAAGTTAAGTAAACAATATTAAGAAAGAGAGAAATAAATTATTATTATTGTATAAGTTAAGTAAACGTTAACTCTAAAATTGTTATTAACAGAATAAGAAAATTAAAAAGACTTATGAGTTGATTATTAAAGAATTAAATTGAATCCTATAAAATTCTAAATATCTATAAATAAATTTTACAATATTAGAAAGGTGTGAATTATATGAAATTATCTAGAGCTATAGCTCAAAAAATTGTTTCTGAAATGATGGATGTAATTCCTTATAATATAAATGTTATGGATGAAAATGGAGTGATTATAGGTAGCGGAGATAGAAACAGGGTAGGAAATATTCATGAAGGAGCAATAAAAGCAATAGGTAATCAGGCTATAAATGAAGTATATGAAGAAGAAGGAAGAATGAAGCTTGGAGTGAATGAGCCAATAATTATAAATGGGGAAATAATAGGAGTAATAGGGATTACAGGCCATCCAAGAGATGTAAGGAGGTTTAGTAAGTTAGTTCGTGTAACTGCAGTTCTATTAATTGAACAGGCAAAAATTAATGAAGAAACTCAAAGTTTAAGATTAAATAGACAAAAATTTTACCATGAATTAGCACATAGAAAAATAGAGTATGATGATGAGTTTTATCAGAGAGCAAAAAGTTATGGAATGAATCTTACTAAAAAAATTCAAGCAGTTCTTATAAAGGGAAATATAAATTCAGAAAGTTTCAAAAAATTATTTAATAAGTATTCTCATTATTGTGAGTTTGATAATAGTAAAGCAGTATTTTTTACTACAAATAGTATTAGTAATAGTGATTTATTAAAAACAATTGAAAAAAGTGAAGACATAAATAAGATAAGCCTTGGAGGAGAAAATAATATTGCAGCTATTTCTTTAGAAAATGCAGAGATGGCAATGAATGTTGGAATGAAAATAAAGCCATCAAAGAGTATCTATTCATATGGTGAATTAAAATCATTTATAAATTTATCATGTAAAGATAAATCTTATGTAATTTCTTTAATTTCAAATCTTGATAAGGCAGGAAATAGATTAGAACTTATTCAAACTATGCAAACATATATAGAGGAAAATGGGGATATTAGCCTTGTTTCTAATAAGTTAAATATACATAGAAATACTTTAAATTACAGATTAGAAAGGATAAAGCAACTAACTGGAAAAAATCCGAAAGTTTTATTGGATTTATTTGAGTTATTATGTGGATTAATTTGGAGGTAAAAATATGAGTAAATTAGTTATAGAAGAAGCAGGAAGGTGCTTGAATTGTAAGAGACCATTATGTAAGGAAGGGTGTCCTGTAAATACACCAATAAATGAAGTTATACAAATGTTATTAGATGGAAAAGTTATAGAAAGTGGTGAAAAACTATTTGAAAATAATCCATTATCAGTAGTCTGTTCTTTAGTTTGTCCTCATGAGAAGCAGTGTGAAGGACATTGTATTTTAGGTAGAAAAGGCAAGCCAGTAAAATTTAGTGTTATTGAAAATTATATTTCAGAGTATTATTTGAATTTTATAGATACAAAGGTAGTAGAAAAGAATAATAAAAAAATTGCAATAATAGGGTCAGGACCAGCAGGTATTAGCATTGCAATAATACTTGCATCTAAAGGATATGATATAACTATTTTTGAAGTTCATGATAATATAGGTGGAGTACTAAGATATGGTATTCCTGAATTTAGGTTACCTAAAACTATTTTGGAAAAGCTGAAAGAAAAGTTAATTAGCATGGGAATTAAAATAAGACCAAATACATTAATTGGACAAACTATAACGATAGATAATATTTTCAGAGATGGATATAAAGCAGTATTTATAGGAACAGGGGTATGGAAACCGAGATCATTAGGACTAAGAGGGGAAACTTTTGGAAATGTTCATTATGCCATTGATTATTTAAAGAATCCTAATAGTTATAACTTAGGCAAAAAAGTATGTATAATAGGAGCTGGAAATGTTGCTATGGATGTTTCACGAACTGTGCTTAGAAATGGAGTAAGAGATGTATCTGTAATGTTTAGAGGTGGAGAAGAAAATATAGAAGCTGAAAAAATAGAAGTGGAATATACTAAACTTGAAGGTGTTAAGTTTGAATACTTTAAGTCTCCCATAGAAATATTAGATGAAGGAGTTAAATACTTAAAAACTAAAGTGATTAAAGATGAAAATGATAGAGATGTATTTTTAACCTCAGATGAAGATGGTGTATTTAATTGTGATTCAGTAATTATAGCAATAGGACAAGGTCCAAAATCCAATATTATATCTAGTGCTATGGACATAGAGGTAAATAAAGCAGGGCTAATAACAACTGATGATTATGGAAGAACTACAAGGGCTGGAGTATTTGCATCAGGAGATGTAGTAACAGGGGCTAAGACTGTTGTAGAAGCAGTTAGAGTGTCAAAAAAAGTAGCTAAGGCTATTGATGAATATGTAAAATCAAATGAATAGTTGACTTAATATTTTTTGTTATTAGAATGTATTAAAAAATAATGTTAAAAATTGATATTTAAGAAAAAAATAATAAAAGTTATTGACAAATGGAAAAGAAAAGAATATATTATATAAAACAAAGCAAACATATAAGATTTGGGTGTTATGTGTAGCTGTTAAGTAAGTCTGACTAGAAAACTAGAGGATGTACTTCTAAGGGTAGAAGTATGTTCTCTTATTTTTTTTAGGATAATTGGGGGAGGAGAAATTAACAATGTCAGAAAAAAGATTAAGACAAGTAGCTATATATGGGAAGGGAGGAATAGGAAAATCTACAACTACACAAAATCTAACTGCAGGCCTGGCGGAGATTGGAAAAAATATAATGGTAGTTGGTTGTGACCCAAAGGCAGATTCAACAAGATTGTTATTAGGAGGGCTAGCACAAAAGACTGTTCTAGATACATTAAGAGAAGAAGGTGAGGATATAGATCTAGATTCTATAATGAAAACAGGGTTTAAGAGAATAAGATGTGTTGAATCTGGAGGCCCAGAACCAGGAGTGGGGTGTGCTGGACGTGGAATAATAACTTCTATTGGAATGTTAGAAAGGTTAGGAGCATATACAGAAGATTTAGATTATGTATTTTATGATGTTCTTGGAGATGTAGTTTGTGGTGGATTTGCAATGCCTATAAGAGAAGGTAAGGCAAAGGAAATATATATAGTTGCAAGTGGAGAAATGATGGCACTATATGCTGCAAATAATATAGCAAAAGGAATTCAAAAATATGCATTAAAAGGTGGAGTTAGACTGGGAGGAATTATTTGTAATAGTAGAAATGTTGATAGAGAACTAGAACTTCTAGAAGCATTTGCTAAGGAGCTTGGAACCCAATTAATTCATTTTGTTCCAAGAAACAATGTGGTCCAGAGGGCAGAAATAAGAAAGAAAACAGTGATTGAGTTCAATCCAGAAGAGAGTCAAGCTGATGAATATAGAGAACTTGCTAAAAAGATAGAAGAAAATGAGTTGTTTGTAATTCCAAAGCCAATGAGTCAAGAAAGACTTGAAGAAATTTTAATGGAGTATGGATTATTAGATTAATAAGAAATTTAAGAGAGGCGGGAATGAATGAGTTATAAAGTTGCATTTGCAAGTAGTGATGGAAAAGTTGTTAATCAACACTTTGGGAAAACAAAACAATTTTTGATAGTTGAAATAAATGATGATGGATATAAATATGTTGAGACAAGGGTAAATGAGCCGTCTTGCCAAGAGTTTGAACATACAGAAGAAGCATTAAATAAATCTATTAAATTAATATCAGATTGTAAGGTGGTTTTTATCTCAAGAATAGGTAGTGGAGCATTAGCAAAAGTAGAATCCAATGGGATTAGTGGCATTGAAGCACCTTATTTTATAGAAGATATTATAGAAAAGATATTAGATTCAAGATTAAAAATATTTAAGTGAAAAGGAAGTAGTTAAATGGGGGATTTTAATCATTTAGTAAAAACTCATCCCTGCTTAGGGGGAGAAGCACATTTTAAATATGGTAGGATACATTTACCTGTAAGTCCTACCTGTAATATTCAATGTAAGTTTTGTAAAAGAGGATTTAATAAATCAGAAGTACGTCCAGGAGTAAGTTCGTTATTACTTAGTCCAGAAGAAGCTGTAGAAACTGTGAGAAAAGCATTGAAATTATGTCCAGAAATTAGTGTGGTTGGAATAGCTGGGCCAGGGGATACTCTTGCAACTGACCATGCAATTGAAACATTTGAAAGGGTAAAGAAGGAGTTTCCTAATCTTATTAATTGTTTAAGTACTAATGGGTTGAAGTTAGAGGAAAAGGCAGAGAGAATTGTAAAAGCTGGGGTAGAGACTGTAACAGTTACAGTTAATTCTATAGATCCAAAAATTCAAAGGAAAATATGTTCTTTTGTTCTAGATGAGAATGGACAAAAATTAGAAGGTGAATTGGGAGTTGAAAAGTTAATAGATGCACAACTTAGAGGGATAAAAAAAATTAGTGATTTAGGTGTGATAGTTAAGATAAATAGTGTCTTAATACCAGGAATAAATGAAAAACATATAAAGGAAGTTGCTAGAGTCACTAACGAATTAGGAGCATCTATATTAAATATAATTCCTTTAATACCACAAAATGAATTAGCAAATCTTAAAGCGCCAACATGTACTTCTTTAGAAGTGTGCAGAGCAGAAGCAGGAGAATATCTTGATGTATTTAGACATTGTAAACATTGTAGAGCAGATGCTTGTGGAGTGCCAGGAAAAAATCAAGATATTCATAGCCAGCTTTATGATAAGGAAGTAGTAGAAACATTTTCACATGGATAAAGTGAGGTTTATTAAGTATTTTAGGGGGCAAAAATATGACAAATAAAAAAATTAATCTTAATATTCCTGAAGTTGAAAGTCGGGAGCAACGTCTAGGAACAATTATTGCTTGGGATGGTAAAGCATCAGAGTTATCAGAGCAATCTTCATATGAAAAAAGAGGATGTCAAGGAAGAGGAAAACAATGTAGGCTTTGTGAAATGAAAGGACCATTTACGCAAGGATCAGTGTGTAGTGAGCAAATGGTAGAGTGTCAAGCTGGAAATGTAAGAGATGCAGTGCTTATTCAACATTCTCCTATAGGATGTGCTGCAGGCCAAGTACCATATAATTCTATATATCGTAACGGTCTAGCTCTTAGAAACTTACCTGTAGAAAATATAAGAATCATTTGTACAAATTTAGATGAAGGAGACATGGTATTTGGAGGAATTAAAAAATTAAAACAATCTATAAAAGATGCATATGAAAGATATAGCCCTAAGGCTATTTTCTTAGGAACATCTTGTGCAACTGGAATCATAGGCGAAGATATGGAGAGTGTAGCAAATGAAGCTGAAGAAGAACTTGGAATACCTATAATTGCTTTGTCCTGTGAAGGCTTTAGGTCAAAGCATTGGAGCACAGGTTTTGATGCTACACAACATGGTATTTTAAGAAAAATAGTAAATAAAAATCCTAAAAAACAAGAAGATTTGATTAATGTCATTAATCTTTGGGGATCAGATGTTTTTACTCCAATGTTAGGTGAATTAGGATTAAGAGTAAACTATGTAGTGGATTTAGCAAAGGTAGAAGATTTGTATAAACTTTCAGAAGCTGCAGGAACAGTTGGTTTTTGTTATACGTTATCATCATATATGGCAGCTGCACTAGAACAGGAATTTGGAGTTCCAGAAATAAAGGCTCCTCAACCATATGGATTTGCAGGAACAGATGCTTGGCTTAGAGAAATTGGAAGAGTGACTCACAGGGAGGAACTTGTGGAAACTTATATTGAAAAGGAACATAAAAGAATAAAACCTAAGCTTGAAGAACTTAGAGAAAAGTTAAAAGGGGTTAAAGGATATGTTGCAACTGGATCAGCTTATGCACATGGTTTAATAACTGTTTTAAGAGAGCTTGGAGTAGAAGTAAATGGTTCGTTAGTATTTCACCATGATCCTGTTTATGACAGTGGTGATCCAAAGCAAGATTCACTTAAGTTCTTGATTGATAACTATGATGATGTACCTTCATTTAGCGTAAGTAATAGGCAACAGTATCAATTCTATGGGCTTCTTAAAAGGACAAATCCAGATTTCATACTAATAAGACATAATGGTCTTGCTCCATTAGCTTCTAGGCTTGGAATACCTGCAGCACCACTTGGAGATGAACATCTTGCTATTGGTTATGATGGAATGATTAAATTAGGTGAAGCTATTTTGGATATCCTTGCACATAAAAAATTCCACCAAGATCTTAAAGAACATGTTAAGTTACCTTATACAAAATGGTGGCTTGAACAAGAAGATCCATATATATTAGCTAAACAACCTGAAATATTAAATGAAAATATTATATGATTGAATTTTTGAAGGAGAAAGTTATGGGGAATAATGAAAATATAAAATTACAACAAACAAATTCAATAAACCAAGTGCGTTATGGTTGTGCGGTTGGAGCATTATATAGTGTATCGTCTATTCCAGGTGCAATGCCAATTGTAAATTGTGGACCAGGGTGTGCAGACAAACAGTATATGAGTCTTGCGTTTTATAATGGGTTTCAAGGTGGAGGATATAGTGGAGGAGCAGTATCACCAACTTCAAATGCAGGTGAAAATGAAGTAGTATTTGGTGGAGAAAAAAGACTTAGAGAATTAATTAAGGCTTCATTAAAGGTTATGGATGCAGAATTGTTTGTGGTTTTGACAGGATGTATAGGAGAAATTGTAGGTGATGATGTAGGATCTGTAGTAGGAGAATTTCAAAAAAAAGGAGTTCCAATAGTTTATGCAGAAACAGGAGGCTTTAAAGGAAATAATTTTATAGGTCATGAAATAGTTGCAAAAGCCATTATAGATCAATATGTTGGTGAATATGATGGAGTGAAAGAAGAAGGACTTGTAAATGTGTGGTCACTTTTACCTTACCAAAATACTTTTTGGAGAGGAGATCTTACAGAAATTAAGCGTGTACTAGAGGGGGCAGGGTTAAAGGTAAATATTTTATTTGGTCCTGTATCAAAAGGGGTTAGTGAGTGGAAAAGTATTCCTAAAGCGCAATTCAATTTATTAATTTCCCCTTGGCTTGGAGTAGAAATCACTAAACATTTAGAAGAAAAATATAATCAACCTCTCTTGCATATCCCTACAATACCTATTGGAGCAAAGGCAACAAGTCAGTTTCTGCGAGAGGTAGTAAGTTTTGCTGGAATTAACAATGAAAAATCTGAGGAGTTTATAAAGGAGGAAGAGAGAAGTTATTATTACTATTTAGAGCATTTTTCGGATTTTTATGCAGAGTACTGGTGGGGGTTACCTGCAAAGTATGCTGTAGTAGGGGATAGTGCATATAATTTAGCTTTAAATAAATTCTTAGTAAATCAACTTGGGCTAATTCCTGGAAAGCAAATTATTACTGACAAACCACCAGAAGAGTATAGAGAAGCAATCGAAAGAGAATATAGAAATTTAGCAAGTGATGTTTCTACAAGTGTTGATTTTGCAGAGGATGGATACATAATAGGTGAGTTATTAAGGCAAACAGATTTTGGGCATAAACCACCTATTATATTTGGAACTACATGGGAAAGAGATATTGCAAAAGAATTAAAAGGAGCAGTTATTGAAGTAGGTTTCCCGGCATCATATGAAGTTGTGTTATCTAGAAGTTATGTAGGATATAAAGGGGCACTTAATTTATTAGAAAAAATTTATACTACAGCAATTAGTGCGAGTGCTTAAGGGATTTTTATTATAAAAGTAGGAAAAGATAAATTTTAATTTAAAAAGTTATCTTTTCCTACTTTTTTATTTTAACAATAGAGTTTTTAATTTTGTTTTTCTGATAAAAGTGACTACAATTATTGATAACATCAAAGTAAGAATAAATTTAATCATTGAATTTGAAGCTAGTGTAGGTAGTAAAATTGTAATCCAAATCATCAATATTTGATGAGAACAATAAATACCAATACTATATTCTTTACAAGTTTTTGAAAATTCGCTTGATATATTGTTTTTCTTATAATTTAATGCCCAAATTAGAATTAGAGGAGCAACTATAATTGTAGAAAGATACATATTTGCATCTTTAGCAATTCCAGTTTTGTTTAGTATAAATGTTTCTATTAATAATATTATTATTGAAATAATTGCTAATATTCCTGGAAAATTAAATTTT
Source organism: Clostridium sp. SHJSY1 (assembly GCF_031626875.1). Classification (NCBI taxonomy): domain Bacteria; kingdom Bacillati; phylum Bacillota; class Clostridia; order Eubacteriales; family Clostridiaceae; genus Clostridium; species Clostridium sp. SHJSY1. The sequence goes on along the minus strand of NZ_JANDMF010000014.1, from coordinate 2,955 downwards.
TTATTTAATTTATATTTGTTTATAGCTGCTCCTAATGAAATGAACAGTATTGATTCAGTGATGCCTATTTGTGGAAGAAAAAACATAGATGAATAATCATCTATCAATATATTATTAAATAATCCATAGTAGGTGTCTCCGGTTATTCCAAATAGATATAATAGCATACCTATTATAATTAAAAAGAGTATTTTATCATTTTTTAATAATTTTGATATTAGAAATATAGATAATATCAATGAAGAAATATACCAAAGGCTTCCTGTAACACCTACTAAAAGTAAGCGTCTAATGATAAACATTGGTGAATTTAAATAGTTTAGTACAGTAGGAAACAATGTTATTAATTCTATAGAAATCCAAGCTATATATAATATTAGTAATTTTTTCAGTGTTGATTTTGGCTCGGATTTTTCTTGGATTCTATCGTATAAAAAATAGCCAGAAACTAAGAAGAAAAAAGGTACTGCAATTCTACAAATTCCCATACTAGTTGCAATTCTTAAGTTTTCATTAATAGAGCTAAAGGCCATTGTATGAATAGAAACAACACCTAAGGCAAAAATCAATCTAAGCACATCTATGATCGGATAATATTGTCTTTCTTTTGAATTCACTTTGAAAATCTCCTTATAAAATATATTTATACTTTTATATTCATCAAAAATAAAAATATATTTATTTTTATAATGTTTTCGTAACTTTAGTTTTTTTTGATGAAAGTATTGTATATGAATTTGTAATTCCATTTGACGCTGAAGCTACAGTGATATTATCAAATATGATTGAAAATAGTGTTTATGTAAATGGTGTTTTATATAAAGAGGTAGAAAGAGAAGGAAATAATATAAAATTGAATTTGAAGGCAGGAAAATATATAGTGAAGTAGAAAATTAACTTGATTTATATTTAATCTGAAATATGAAAGGCTTTCTGTATAATCTATTAGTAATTAAATTTTACAGAGATTAATTTATGTTTATATAAAAAATAGTTAAAGAAAAATAGAGGAGTTTTATGAAGAGTAAAAGCACCTCTATTTTTATGCTTTATATTATGGTTTGGGTATTTTAATTTAAGAGATAACATTTTTGTGAAAATTTCAGTAACTTCTATATCGGAACTAGTTATAGATTTGATGTATAATTTTAGTTGATTTAGAAATTTTAAAGGAAGTGAAATAATGCATATGAAACTTTTCAATGAGATTGAAACTATAAAACAACAAAATGATGCGTTAGTTATAGTAAAAAATCTTATAAAAGAAGCGAATAGTGAATCGGATGTAAGCATGGTATCATCGCTTAATGATGTGCTAGATACTATATATACATTAAAACAATTAATCATAATAGCAAATTCGATAGATTATGGTGTACATATAATAAATTCTGAAGGGGTAGTTGTCTATATTAATGATAAATTTTCTAAACACACAGGATTTACAAAAAGTATTATAGGAAAATCTATTAATGAATTATCAAATAACAATTATATTCCTGACATTGCCATAAAAGCTTTAAAAACAAAAGAAATTGTAACTGTCAGAATGAGAATTAAAGAATTAAATAAAATATATTCAATTACAGCAAATCCTATATTTGATGAGAATAAAAATCCACTTGGAGTTATTATTAATGACAGAGATATTACAAACTTAATAGAAGTAAGAGAAAAAATAAATATAATAAATGTTGATTTTGAGAGACTTCCTAAAAAAGTTAGCAATAATATACAAAAGAGTATGGTAGGAGTTAGCAGTAAAATAGGTACAATTAAGCAATTAGTTTATCAAGTCGCTCCTTATGATACTACAGTATTAATAACAGGAGCAACAGGTACAGGTAAAGAAATAGTTGCTAATGAAATACATAAAAATAGCAGTCGATCTGAATATTCATTTATAAAAATTAATTGTTCAGCAATACCTAAAGAACTCATAGAATCTGAACTTTTTGGATATGAAAAAGGAGCATTCACTGGGGCTAATTCTAACGGAAAGCCTGGAGTATTTGAGCTTGCTGACAAGGGAACTATCTTGTTAGATGAAATTGGAGATATGCCTCTTAACCTTCAAGCAAAATTGCTGAGAGTATTACAAGAAAAAGAAATTACTCGTATTGGTGGAACAAAAACTATAAAGCTAAATTGCAGAATTATTGCAGCAACTAATTGTGATATATATAAATTGGCGAGAGAAGGAAAGTTTAGAATGGATTTATATTATCGATTAAATGTATTTCCTATTGAACTTCCTACTTTAAAAGAAAGAAAAGAAGATATAAAGCCATTAATTGAACACTATGTAAGTATTTTTAATGAGAAGTATAACAAGAAATTCAGAATTAAGGAAGAACAATATTTGATATTTCTTTCCTATGATTGGCCAGGGAATATACGAGAACTTCAAAATATCATAGAAAGATTTACTATTATATCAGGTGTTGAAGGAAACGTAAGTACAGAAATAGTTTCTTCTATTTTAGGAATTAATAGTATATCAATAGATAAACCTATTGGAATAAAAGAAAAGTTAGAAGAGCTTGAAAAGATTGAGTTAATTAAAGCCCTTAATATAGGAAAAAACACTAGAAAAGCTGCAGAAATTCTAAAAATAAGCCAATCAAATGTAGTTAGAAAAGCAAAAAAATATGATATAAAATTATATGATGCTTAATTGCATCTATTATAATGATAAATGAATCAAGTTATATAAATAGCTATTTATCTATAATTTTTATAATAATGTTGATAATCATCTTGATGCAAAAGTGAATCAAGATGATTATTTTTTTATTAATAGCTTAATTTAAAACTTGGCATGATTCTTGCTTGTATAAATTTATGTTCCATATTTTATACAAGGAGGAGTTAAAAAATGTTATCTTTAGTGACTATAGTATAGGAAGTAAATAATAATATAACTATATATAATAGTAGTATTATATAAAGCTA
>NZ_JANDMF010000013.1:0-88813 GCF_031626875.1 Clostridium sp. SHJSY1 | reverse complement strand
AAATTTATATGTTTTTATAAAGTAAAGACAAAAGAGATATTTTCAGGAATGAAAATATCTCTTTTGTCAACGGTCTGCAGAGTTGAGTGAAAACTCAGCTCTTTATAACATTAAATAATAGTACGAGCTAAGAATATTGACTTAGCTCGTATTATTATTTAAAATTAATTTTTGATTGAAAAAAGTTTGGAATGAAAAATAAGTATAAAATTCATTCAATAATTTATCACAAATAAGGTAGGAGAAGCATGGAAGAATATTTAATAAAAGTGGAAAACTTGACTAAAGAATTTGGTAGTAAAGTGATTTTTGATAAGGTAAATATAATATTTAAGAAAGGGGAAAGTGTAGCAATACTAGGGAATAATGGGATGGGGAAAAGTACCTTTCTTAAAATAATATCAGGACTTTCAAGTTTGAGTGATGGAAAAATAATAAAGAGTAAAAAGATAAAGTTCAATTATATACCAGAAAATTATTCGAAACTTAATATAACAGTAGAAGAATACTTAAAGTCTATGGGAGAATTAGATAAAATGAAAAAGGATGAGTTCACAATAAAAGTTAATGAACTTTATAAAAAGTTTTATCTTGAAAGTATGAAAGATGTTCCAATGAAACATTTATCTAAAGGATCTCTACAAAAGGTGGCAGTTATTCAAGCTCTTATTTCTAATGCTGATGTATTACTATTAGATGAACCATTATCTGGACAAGATGTTAATTCTCAAAGAAATTTTATTTCATTAATTAAAGAATTAATAAAAGATGGTGTAACAGTTATTATGTCTTGCCATGAGCCATTTTTAGTGGATGAATTATCTACTAGAGTTCTAAAAATTGAAGATAAAAAAATAATTGAAGTAGAAAAGCCAAAGATTGAAAAAGTTGCATATAATACAATGATGTTTGAGAAAAAAGATTTTACTATTGAATTTGTTAAGGAAATTGAAGAAAGTATAGAATTCTATGAAGAAGAGGAATTTATAAATTTAAAAGTAAGAGAAAGTTGCAGCCAAGAAGTTTTATTAAAAATGCTAAAAAATGATTATAAGTTAAAGTACTTTAAATAGTTTAGGAGGAGAAAGGATGATAGCTTTATTAAAATATAATTATAAGATATACATGAAAGAAAATAAATTTATAGTTCCGTTTCTATTATATTTTTTATTTCATGGAATTTTTTATAGTACAGGCACAGAAAAGTTTGTTCCAGGAGTGATTGTTTGTGCAAGTGTTCTATTTTGTTTGATGACTTGGATGGGGTTTTCATATTCAGAACTTCAAGATATAAGAACAGAGCAAATTGCATTTCTTAAGATAAATAATGAAAATATATATTGGTTTTCTAAAATATTATTTATGTCTTCAATAGGGGGAGTATTATCAATATTTGGAGTTGTTTTTCCAATAATCAGGAATTTGAAAAGCGATGATATTAATATAAATAATTTATTGTTAGGATTTTTTATTCTTATTATAGCTTCCTTTATGGGTATATTAATAGGTATGATATTCCAAACTAGAGTTGTTGGAAATCGTGATAGAGCATTATTATTTATACTTTTTATTACATTAGTAGCTATTATAAAAATTCCAATTGGCAAAGAGTATGCATTTACAAAAATAATTACATGGATTGTACCACCTATAAATGATATTACTAATTCTTGTATAGGAATACAGGGGTTTTCATTTAATGTACTTATATTTCCAATGATTTGGGGGATAGTTTATATTTTTGTGGAAATTTACATATATATTAAATTAATGAAAAAAATATTGTTTTAGGTAATAGATGTTTGAATATATTAAGACTAAGGTGTGATACTTATTGGTATATTTTGGTCTTTGAGTTTTATAAACTATCCTAAAAAGAATGACTTACCAAATTGTAAGTCATTCTTTTTAAGGTTAATTAATACTTAAAAGGAGATTGATAATGCTTTAACTACTTTACAATTTTATTATACAGATTTAATGTGTCAGTATTATTACAAAAAAAAAGAATGGCTTAATATATAAGCCACTCAAAACAAAATTTATTATTAAAGGGGATGAAATAATAAACTTAAAAAACAAACAACCTTAATAAACAACAAAAATTAGTATACATTCTTAATGTGTCAATTATGTGACAAACACGAGTGAATATATATGATTTCAGGAAAACATAGTATACAAGAGTAAGGACATATGGTAAAATTCAGTGAAAATGTAAAGGTTTATAAAGAGGGGGAATATCCATGTTAAAACATTCAAAATTGAAAAGTTTAGTTATAGCAGCTTCTATAATTTCATCAATTAGCATTACTACAATAGTAGCTGAGCCTAATAAGGTTATGGCAAGAGAAAATGTTACTACATCTATTGCAAATAGTGCAGTATCTACAAATGAAATTTATGTATCAAGTAATGGAAATGACTCTAATAGTGGGACTAAAGATGCACCATTTAAAACATTAAGTTATGCAGTACAGGTTGCTGAGCCAGGAACTACAATATATTTAAGAGGAGGTACATATCAGTATTCATCTACAATTAATCTTGCAAAATCAGGTACTTCAGAAAAAAGAATAGGTATAGTTAATTATCCAGGAGAAAAACCAGTAATTGATTTTTCATTACAAACATATGATGCAAGTTCAAGAGGATTTAATTTAACAGGAGACTATTGGTACATAAAAGGATTAGAAATAGAAAATGCAGGGGATAATGGAATAAAGGTTGAAGGTAGTAACAACAGAATAGAAAACTGTGTGCTTCATAATAATGGTGATTCAGGTATACAACTTGGATTTGCCCATGAGACAGTAAATCCAGATGGGACTCTTTGTTCTAATAATGAAATAGTAAACTGTGATTCATATCTTAACTTTGATTATGATACAAAGGGTGGAGATGCAGACGGATTTGCATGTAAAATGCATAATGGTAAAGGAAATAAATTTATAGGCTGTCGTTCTTGGAGAAATTCAGATGATGGTTGGGATTTGTATGAAACAGATTGGGCAGTTGAAATAACTAATTGTTGGACATGGCATAATGGTGACCAAACAGATTTTAATGCAATATATCAGGCTAAAATGGGAAAGAAAATGAGTTCTTATCAAGGTAATGGTAATGGGTTTAAGTTAGGTGGAAATGGTAAAGGTGGAGATTCAAAAGGAACACATGTTGTAAAAAATTGTGTTGCTTTTGACAATAGTTTTAGATCTAAAAAAGGATTTGATCAAAATAACCATAAGGATGGTGCAATTGTTGAAAATTGCCTTTCATTTGGTAATGGTTATAATTACATGTTTGAGAAGTATGGTAAAACACAATTTATCAATAACATTTCTTTTGGAGTAAAAGGGTCTTTAGATCATGAGTTTGATGCAGGTGCTGTTGAAAAGAATAATAGTTGGAACTTAAGTGTTACTGCAAATGCATCTGATTTTATAGGTTTAACAGAAGCTTTAGCCAAGGCTCCAAGAAATGAAGATGGAAGCTTACCAAACAATGGATTCGCAAAATTAATTGATAGCAGTGATTTAATTGATAAAGGTGTTGATATAGGACTACCTTATTTAGGCGCAGCTCCAGATTTAGGAGCTTATGAAAAGCGTTAAAAATCGAAATAAAAAATTTATCATAAATTCTTTTCAATAAAATTATAATTTCTAACTAAAAAGTGGCTTAGCCACTTTTTTTATTACAATTAATTGGGGTAGTAGAATAAATACTTTCGATTTAGATAGCGCTTTGTATAATTTTGTCCAACTAAAAAGATAATAATGTTATTAGATTAATATCAGAACTTAGGAGGAGAAAATGAAAATATTAAAAAGAATGATAGCGATTACTATATCTATATTTTTAATTACTACCATATTATCTAGTTATAATAAGGAAAGTGTAATGGCATCTATGAAAAAAAGAGGTCCAGTAGAAGTATCAGTGTTTTTAACAAATAATATTGATGATTTTTTACTTGGTATTCGTAAAAGTTTAGAGGAAATTGAAGAAGAAAATAAAGATAAAGTACATTATACATTCTATGATACTGCAAAAAATCAAGCTATGCAGAATGAAAATATTAATAAGGCTATTAATTCAGGTGCTGAACTTATATTATTAAATATAATCAATAGAGGTGAAGCACAAAGTGTTATAGATAGAATAAAAGAAGCAAATATTCCTGTGATTCTATTTGCAAATGAACCAGTGACTTTAGAACCTATAAAGTCATATAGTAAGGCTGTATATCTAGGTGGAGATTCAAAGGCAGCAGGGGAATCACAGGGGAAAATAATTACAGATGTGTGGAATAAGAGTAAATTATTTGTTGATAAAAATAAAGATGGGAAAATGGAGTATCTTATATTGCATGGTAAAAGTGATAATCAAGCAGCAATTGGGAGAACAAAATATTCAATTGAATCAATTGAAAATTCAGGAATAGAAATGCAACAAGTTGGATTTGAGATTTGTAATTGGGATGAGGAGTTAGCATATAATTCAACTAAAAAACTATTTAATAAATATGGAGAATTGATTGAAGTAATAATTGCAAATGATGATACTATGGCAATAGGAGCTGTTAAAGCTCTTCAAGAGAGTGGTTATAACAAAGGAGATAAATTAAAAACTATCCCTATTGTTGGTGTGGATTTAACACTGGAAGCTAAAGAGTATATAGAAAAAGGATATATGTTGGGATCAGTTATAAAATCTCCAAGGGATCAAGCTGAAGCTCTATATGTTATTGGAATGAATTTATTAGAAAATAAAAATTCAGTTGAAGGAACAAAATATAAATTAGATGAATCAGGAGTTGCTGTTAGAATTCCTGAAACGGAGATTTATTATAATAATATATTTGCAAATTAAACAAAAGAAAAGAATTTGATTCTTTTTTTAGAGGAAGGAGAATTAAATGAAAAAGGTAAAAAGAAGTCTAATTATTAGCCTAATTATTATATTTGCTATAAATATCAAAATAGTAGAAGGAATCCAAAATTCAGTAAGTGCTAGAACAAGAAGTAATTCACCAATAAATGTTGCTGTATTCTTGTTAGATTTTACTGATGATCTTATTTCAGATATTCGTGAAAAGTTAGAAGAAATTCAAAAACAAAATGAAGATAAAGTTAAATATACATTTTATGATGGAAAATCAGATCAAACTGTACAAAATGAGCAAATTGATGAGGTGCTTAACAAAGGTGTTGACCTTATACTATTAAATATAGTCAATAGAAGTGATGCACAAAGTGTTATAAATAAAATTAAAACAACCAATATTCCAGTAATTCTATTTAATAGAGAACCATTGACACCAATACCAATACAATCTTATAATAGAGCTTTTTATATAGGAACAGATCCAAAACAAGCAGGAGAGTTGCAAGGGCAGATGCTTGTAGATACATGGAATGATAGTAGAGAATTTATTGATAAAAATAGAGATAAAGTGATGCAATATATTATGTTAGAAGGAGAAAGTGATAATACAGAAGCAATTGAAAGAACAAAACATTCTGTCTCAAAAGTGGAGAAGTCAGGAATTAAAGTTCAACAAATTGCAATTGAAATTTGTGACTGGAAGGAGGATTTAGCCTATAATGCAACCCAAAAATTATTTTCTAAATATGGAACGCAAATTGAAGTAATAATTGCAAATGATGATACCATGGCCATAGGTGCTATTAAAGCATTGCAAGAAGCTGGATATAATAATGGTGATAAATCAAAAACAATCCCTGTTGTAGGAGTTGATATAACTCCCGAAGCTAAAGAATTTATAGAAAAAGGTTATATGTTAGGTTCGGTTTTACAAAGTCCTATGGATTATGCAGAAGCTTTATATATTTGTGGAATGAATATAGTTAATAGAAGAAATCCAGTAGAGGGAACCAAATATCAACTTGATGCAATGAAAACAGCAATTCGTATACCTCATACAGAAGTATTTTATAAAAATATATATTTAAGTGAATAGAATGGAGGAGTGGAATTGAAGATTAGGAAATTTTTAAGTATCTTTGCTATTATAACAGTATTATTTTTAACAGGTGAAGTATTGATATGGAATAGCCAAGGAATTTCCAGTTTTACTATGGCAAAAAGGGGACCAGTAAAGGTAGCTGCATTATTATATGATTTTAAAGATGACCTTATTGGAGATATTCGTAATAGTTTAGAAGATATTCAAAAAGAGAATCAGGGAACTATAGAATATGTTTTTTATGATAGCAAATCAGATGAAGTTATTCAAAATCAAAATGTTGAAAAAGTCTTAAATGAAGGTGTTGATCTTATATTATTAAATTTAGTTAATAGAGATGGTGCACAAGCTATTATAAATAAAATTAAAGTAACCAATACTCCAGTAGTTCTATTTAATAGAGAACCCACTACTACCCTTCCTATACAATCATATAACAGAGCTATTTATGTAGGAACAGAACCATCCCAAGCTGGAACTTTGCAAGGAAGAATGATTGTAGATGTATGGAATTCTAGCAAAGAATATATAGATAAAAATAATAATAATATCATTGAATATGTTATGTTACAAGGAGAAAGAGACAATACAGAAGCAATTGAAAGAACTAGGTATTCTATTTCAACAATTGAAGGTGCTGGAATTAATACAAGAAGAATTGCTCTTGAAGTTTGTGATTGGAATGAAGAATTAGCTTATAATGCCACTAAAAAATTACTTTTGAAACATGGAAATCAAATTGAAGCAATAATAGCCAATGATGATACTATGGCTATTGGTGCAATTAAAGCGTTACAAGAACAGGGATATAATAAGGGAGATAAATCAAAAACAATAGTAGTAATTGGAGTTGATATAACCCCTGAAGCTAAAGCGATTATAGAAAAGGGAAATATGTTAGGTTCAGTATCACAAAATCCTAGAGAATATGCAGATGTATTACATTCTTCAGGAATTAACTTAATTAATAAAAGAAGTCCAATTTATGGAACAAGATATCAACTTGATAGTACTGGAACGGCCATACGTATTCCTCAAACAGAATATTTATATAATAATATATTTTTAAAATAATTTTTAGGATATCTTTATAATTTCTTTAGAATTTATAGAAGATATCCTTTATTTTTTAGATTTATATTAAATTTAGAGATATTAGGGACAATCAAAAAAATAACAAGTCAATCTCCCAGAATATTTGAATTTGTTATTTGTTTTCATGTCTCTTAAAGAAAGGAGAAATAGTAAAGTTACTTTGAATAAAGTCACAATCTTTTGTATGTTTTTCTATAATTTGTAACTAACATAAGGATATAATATAATAATTTGTAGGAAAAATTTGTTTTTAATATGGGGAGTGTAGAATTTAATGAATTCATATAATGTTTTAATTGTAGAAGATGAGAAGGAAATAGCAGATGCTATATCAATATACTTAAATAATCAGGGATACAATGTTTTTAAAGCTAGTGATGGTCTAGAAGGTTTAGAAATAATAGAAAGAGAAAGTCTTCATTTAGCTATTGTTGATATAATGATGCCAAGAATGGATGGGAGAGAAATGGTTATGAAGCTTAGAGAAACATATGACTTTCCTGTAATTATGTTAACTGCTAAATCAGAAGATATGGACAAGATAATGGGACTTAACATTGGAGCGGATGACTATATTACTAAACCATTTAACCCAATGGAACTCTTAGCTAGAGTTAATTCACAGTTAAGGAGATATTCTAAATATCTAAGCTTGATAAATTCTTCTAAAATTAAAACAAATAACTTTGTCATTGGAGGTCTTGAGCTAAATCAAGATACAAAGGAAGTTACTGTAGATGGTGAATTTGTAAAATTTACTCCTTTAGAATTTAAAATTTTAGAATTATTAATGAAAAATCCTGGGAGAGTTTTTTCATCAGAAGAGATATATGAAAGAGTGTGGAATGAAGAAGCAATAAATACAAATACAATTATGGTTCATGTAAGAAATATAAGAGAAAAAATAGAGATTGATACTAAAAATCCAAGATATTTAAAGGTGGTATGGGGAGTTGGATACAAAATTGAAAAGCAATAAAGAAGTAGGAATAAAATTTAAAAGTAATAAAAGTTTGTATAAAATAAATGTAATATTTATATCATTAATAATTGTTATATCCTTAATAATAGTGAGTTTGTATCCTAATATTAAGAATGTTGTAAAGAATAAGGATACATCTATTTATGAAGACGAAGGATTTCAAGAAGAATTTATAGAAGATTTATATATGGATACTTGTCTATTATATAAAGAGGGATTAGAAATAAGAGAAGGAAAAACTTTAGATACAAGTGATATTTTTATTAAATCTAAATCACAATTTAAAGATGGTGAGTATTATTATGAAGACTCAAAAGATAAATTTGATAAATCTTTTGAGAGATGGCAAAATAACTTTAATAGATTATGCAAAAATATGGATTATGCTATATTAGATGAAAATAAAGATGTGGTAAAAATAAATAATGAAAACAACCTAAGTGACATAATAAAATCAAAAGATACTAAAGATATAGAAAATAAATATTCATTTTATATTGCTATTAGTTTTAATGAAAATGGTAAAATTGATTTAAATAGAATTTATGGTTGCAGTGAACAGTCTGTAACAAAAAATTTATTGCGAAAAGATATTTTGAATAGAATAGTTGCAAGATATGAGAATATTGATGAGAATGCTTACATTAATAATCCAATAAAAAATATGACTTTTATATATGGAATAAATAAAGAATTAAAATATACAGATTATATTTCAAGAGAAATAAAACTTACTGAAAGATACCAATACAAAAATGTATCAATGATTTATACACTAGGTTTGGCATTAGTAATGATAATTTTAGGTTTAATAGTTCCTTTGAGATTTGAAAAAGAATCAGTTTTATTTAAAAAATTTTTTAATATTCCATTTGAAGTTTTATTTACATTAATTAGTATGGTAATTTGTTTTATGTCCTTAGGAGTATTTGAAGTTATATATTATACTATTAGTAATGAATATGTAAATGATTTGCTGGTTCCAATTGGATTTACATCAAGTGTGGCAACAGTCTTAGTAGTTCTATTTAATATCGCTTATTGGATAGTATTTGTTTGGATGATAATTCTAGGTGTAGTTGCAGTTAAAAATATATTTAATGTAGGTTTAGTTAAATATTTTAAGGAAAAGACATTATTTTATTTTATATTAAGATTTATAAAAAGAAATATAAAAAAAATTATAGAAAGTTTTCAAAAAATAGATTTAAGTAGTGATGGTAATAAGTTTATATTTAAGATAATAGGAATTAATTTAGTACTAATATTTATAATTTTTGCTTTATGGTTGCTCATAGGTAATATAACAGGCTTTGTTTTTCTTAGATATTATAATAGATTCCTAGGGTTTTTATTAGCCATGATATTAATTAGTATTTATTCTTTTGCAATCTTTTTCTTTGTGAAAAAATACTATAATGGTATAAGTAGTAAATTTACTACACTTTTAAATGAAACAAATAGAATAGCAGAAGGAAATTTAAATGCATTTATAATAGATGAGGAGTTAGGGGTATTTAATCCACTTAAAGAAGAAATTTTAAAGATACAAAATGGCTTCAAAAAGGCAGTAGAAGAGGAAGTTAAAAGTCAGAGTATGAAGACAGAACTTATTTCAAATGTTTCTCATGATTTAAAGACACCTCTAACATCTATAATAACTTATGTAGACTTATTAAAGGGTGAAAACTTAACTGAAGAGGATAGAAAATCATATTTGGATACCTTAGATAAGAAATCTCAAAGATTAAAGTACTTAATTGAAGATTTATTTGAAGTTAGCAAGGCTACAAGCGGAAATATTAATTTAAATATAGTTAAAGTTGATGTGGTTGAGCTTATGAAGCAAACTCAAATTGAGTTAGAAGATAAAATTAATAGTGTTAACTTAAATATAAAAAATAACTTTTCTAAAGAAAAAGTTATTTTAAATTTAGACAGTCAAAAAACTTTTAGAATTTTTGAAAATCTTTTAATAAATGTTGTTAAATATGCTATGAAAGGTTCCAGAGTATATGTTGATATAGTAGATAGAGAGGAAAATACAGAAATAACTATTAAAAATATGTCTGCAGAAGAAATTAATTTTAATTCAGAAGATATAGTTGAAAGATTTCAAAGAGGAGATAAATCAAGAAATACTGAAGGATCGGGGCTTGGACTTGCAATTGTGAAGAGTTTTGTTGAAGTTCAAAATGGAAATTTTGATGTGGAAGTAGATGGGGATTTGTTTAAGGTTATAATTAAATTTAATAAATAGTTTTTAAACAGAAGAAAAAGACAAAAACCTTCATTGTTATATGAAGGTTTTTGTCATATATACTTGAAAAAGTGAGGGCTGCATGGTAAATTATAAACACTAGTCAAACATATTAATGAGATTTATTTTGTGTTAGAGAGTTATGGTCATAATAACTAGTTTTATAATAAATGGAGGTTAATATTTTGAAAAATAGACCAATAAGCATAATGGTAGTACAAGCAATGATGCTGGCGGAATTGTTTATTCTATTCTTGTTATTTTTAGTAATTATCTTTGCAATATATATAGGTGGAGACATAGTAAAGTTAATTACAGATTATTTTCAATTAACAGACTTTGCTTTTTCCCTTATGATGAAATTTATAAATAAAAAAGTAATTATTCCAGCAATTATAGTAGTGATAAGTCTTATAGTAATTAAGAAAAGAATTTATAAAGTATTAATAGCACTTCTTATAGTTCAATTACTTCTAGCTTTACCAGATTTTTTACCATCTGCATGGATTGCAATACAACTTTCAATACTTGCTTTTAATTCAAGTGCTAGAAAATATTTCGAGTTGGAAAGTTCATGGAAGGGAAAAATAGAAATATAAAATCTATTTTTTACAGTTATATTGACAAGATAGGCGAAATTTTAATTTCGTTTATTTTTTTGCTAATAAAACATTTCAATAATATCCTTTGCAATATAAGAGAATAAACTAATTTGAGATTATATGGTAAAATATATTTATATTTACATATAGGGAGAGACAGAAATGAAAAATAAAAAGAAAGCATTTAATATATCAAAAATAATATTGGTTTCTATATTTTTGAACCTAATACAAGTAATACTTATATCATTATTTATATATTGGAAATATAAAAAGCAATATATAGTTGAAGGAAATTTCTTTATCAATGTTATAGCCATAAGTATAGGTATTAACAGTGTTATTATAGGAATTATATTTTATAATCTTCTATTTAAGAAGGGAAGTAATAATTTAATAGATACCATAAAGTATCTTGAAGGACTTAATAAAACTTTAAGAGGACAAAGACATGATTATTTAAATCATATTCAGGTTATTTATTCATTGATGGAGCTTGAAGAATTTGATGAGGCAAGAAAATATATAGAACCTGTATATAAAGATATAGTAAGGGTTAGCAAGGCTTTAAAAACTTCAAAGCCAGCTGTAAATGCATTACTTCAGGCCAAACTACAAGTGGCAGAAAAGAATAAAATAGAAATGGAACTAGAAATAAAAAGTGATTTAACACACCTTAATATGGAGCCATGGGATTTTTGTAGAGTTATAGGAAACATAATGGATAATGCTATATTTGTATTAAAGTTAAAACCTGATAATAGATATATGCTTGTTGAATTTTCAGAGGATCTAGATAATATTAAAATCAATATATCAAATAATGGAGATATTATACCTAAAGATAGTTTAGATAATATATTTAAAGAAGGATTTACAACTAAGGGGAATAATGGTGATGGAATGGGGCTTGCCATAGTTAAAGAAATTGTTGAAAATTTTTTAGGAAAGATAGAAGTTTTATCAACTAAGGAAAGGACAACGTTCCAAATAATATTGCCTAAAAAGTTATAAATGACATTTGAGCTTTAAAATTGTATAACTTGGAGGGTTTGTATTACTAATTTTTATCATTAGGATTATCATATAAATATAAAGAGGAAGGAGGTACAGTAAATGAGCACACTCTTACCAGATGTAACAATTTTAACTATAATACTCTTAATACTAGGTTTTGGGTTAGTATTATTAGAAATGCATATTCCTGGTTTTGGTGTCCCTGGAGTCATAGGCGCTATATGTTTAATAATGGCAGTAGTATTAACAGCTCAAAATTTCACGCAGGCATTAGTTATGGCATTAGGAATCTTTGCAGTATTAGGCATTATGCTGGGGGTAGTCATGACGTTTTTTGCAAAAGGAAAGTTATTTAAACCATTAATTTTATCAGATGAACAAAAGAGAGAACATGGATATATTAGTTCTTCAGATTTAAATTATTTACTAGGAAAGAAAGGAATTGCAATTACTGATTTAAGACCTTCAGGTTCTATAGATATAGATGGAGTTAAGTTTGATGTGATTTCTAATGGAGAATATATTTCAAGTGGAACCAAGGTTGAAATATATAAGGTAAATGGAGTAAAGTTGTTAGTTAAAAAAATTTAAAAAATTAATATTAAAAGGAGAAGATTATTATGAGTCCTGAGTTAATTAAAATTGCAATAATTATTGTAGCAGTAGTATGTTTACTTGCTGTATTTTTCACATTTGTACCAATGGGGTTATGGATATCATCTTTAGCAGCTAATGTTCGAGTAAGTATATTCAATTTAATTGGAATGAGATTAAGAAGAGTTGTACCTTCTAAAATAGTAATTCCACTTATTAAATCTACAAAGGCTGGTATGGATTTAACTGTTAATCAATTAGAAGCACACTATTTAGCTGGTGGTAATGTAGATAATGTAGTAAATGCATTAATCGCAGCTCACAGGGCTAATATAGATTTGCAATTTGAAAAGGCAGCTGCTATTGATTTAGCAGGTAGAGATGTTTTGGAAGCAGTTAAAATGAGTGTTAATCCAAAGGTAATTGAAACACCTAATGTATCAGCAGTTGCAAAGGATGGTATAGAACTTTTAGTTAAAGCAAGAGTAACTGTTAGAGCTAATCTTGAAAGACTAGTAGGGGGAGCCGGAGAAGCAACTATTTTAGCAAGAGTTGGTGAAGGTATAGTAACTACAGTTGGTTCTTCACATAGTCATAAAATTGTTTTGGAAAATCCAGATGCTATTTCTAAAACTGTATTAAGTAAAGGCTTAGATGCAGGTACAGCCTTTGAGATTCTATCTATAGATATAGCTGATGTAGATGTAGGAAGAAATATAGGTGCAGAGCTTCAAACTTTACAAGCAGAAGCTGATAAGAATATAGCACAAGCTAAGGCAGAAGAAAGAAGAGCCATGGCTATAGCTAGGGAGCATGAAATGAAAGCTGCTGTTGTAGAAGCTGAGGCAGAAGTACCAAAAGCAATGGCTTATGCCCTTAAAGAAGGAAAGCTTGGAATAATGGATTATTATGATATGCAAAATGTTATTGCAGATACAAGTATGAGAAGTTCCATTTCTAAAGCAGGAAACAAAAATCAAGCTTTGAATCCTAGTGATAAAGAAAATAAGGATAAAAAATAGCCTCTTTAGGAGAGTGAAAAAATGAAAAATAATAATGATTTTAATATTATTGAAAATGTTAAAAACACTCTCAATAATATTACACTTAAAACAGATGATAGAGGGAATTATGTTTTTGGGTTTTCAAATAAATCTAACTTAAAAAATACTACAGATGATAAGCTTGTGAAAGAGAATGAAAATATCTACTCAAAGAATGCTGAAGGTACTAAAATAGATAATAAACATTACAATAATGATGTAAATGATGATTATGATGTTAATATAGGGAATGAGAATAATGATAATATAGGAGAAGGATATGATAGGAAGCAGGATGTTGATTTAGAATCTCAAGGTGTTATAGATTCTATTGCTAATGAGTTAACATCAGCTAGGCTTCAACAAGCTATTATACTTTCAGAAATAGTTGGGAAACCAAGAAGTAAAACTAGACGTAAAAGAAGATTTTAATAAATAGGAGAAGTTTTCCATGGATATAAAAGTGCTTATAGTTGATGATGAAAAAGGAATGAGAACTATAATAAAAAAAATATTAGATAAGTCTGGTGGTTTTCAAGTTGTAGGAGATACTGATAATAGTAAAGAAGCTATAGAAATATTTAAAGTACATCGTCCAGAAGTAGTTTTCTTTGATATAGAGATGCCAGAGTGCAGCGGTATTGATTGTGCAAAGATACTAGCTGATATTGACCCAAAAACTATAATTATTTTTGCAACAGCTCATCAAGAATATATGTCTGATGCATTTCAATTATATGCTTTTGATTATTTAATTAAACCTTTTAAAATAGAAAGGGTACTTCAAACTTTAGATAGAATAAAAAATTTAAATAAACCTAATGCTAACTATAATAATGGAATTGATGAAATAATAAAGCATGAAAAGGGATTAGATAAACTAATGATTAAAAATAAAGAAGGTATAAGCTTTGTTGATACAAAAGAAATAGTGTTGGTGCAAAGAGAAGAAAATGCTACTGTTGTATATACCAAAACTGATAGTTTCACAACATCCATTTCTTTATCTGAGATAGAGAAAAAACTTGATAATACTCTGTTTTTCAGAAGTCATAAATCGTATATTATAAATTTATCATTAATAACAAAAATTTATTCTTATGGAAGATGGACCTATATAGTAAAACTAAAAAATACAGAAAAAGATGCATTACTGACTCATGAAAAATATGAAGAAATAAAGAAACTTTTTAGTATATAGAAGTGAAATGAATTCTAATTATTAAAAAAAAATGAAAAAATCATAAAAAAGATAGAAAAAGATAAAATATCTTGTATAATTTAGTAGAAAAATGATTTTATTATATTATACTAGGTAAAACATAACTTAGGTGTTTTAGTTATGTTTAATTAAAGAAGGGTAGATAAAACAAAATTATCTACCCTTAAAATTTGCTGATTTTAAAACTTAGTTTATTGATTTTCTGTATTATTTTCAATGAGTTCTTTATTGCTATTAAAGAAAATTTGCTTCCAAAAGCCCTCTTCTTCCCAAATTTCTTGAGAATCGCCTTTATTTATTGTTAATTTAACTTCAGATAGACATTTAATATAAGTAGGATTAATTCCTCGAAGTTTAGCTGCAATTTTCATTATTGGATTAACCCCTTGTACATCAAGTAAACTTGTTGTAGAAACATCATGTTTTCTTGTAAATTCTATTACATAATTTGTTTCAGCATCTACTTGGTGAATAAAAGTCAGATTATTATCAATAAACTTTTTAGTTTTTTTATGATATTCTTTATTCGAACTTTTTACTATTATGTTTTCATCATCGTTATCCAAAATAACTCCATCTTTTGCTAACATTAAAACAGGTAATCTTTTGTGATCATATTCACTTTCAGAAATAATATCACAAGCTAAGATTGTATAAGGACCAATATTTGCATGAAAACAATACCAATGATTCATAAGTTTACCCATATCAGCATTTCCCCAACTATGATCATGATATCCATATCCGTTCAATTCAAAGGTTTCACCTTTAATCTTTAAGGTAGCACTTACATCAGCAGAAGGTTGTGGGACAATCCATGCAAAATAGTACTCTTGCTTATCACCATAATACCAATGTCCTGTTGCTGGACGCCACATTGGTAATCTAGATTTCATAGTACATTTGTATTCAATTTCATCTGATACAAAATGTATTAAATAATCACCATCAGAGTACTTGATACTACTTTCACCTATTTTTACATCACAGTGCCTTCTTGATGCATGAATTTTTTGCTCTTCACCTTCAGATATACATTTGGTTATTGTTTTTCCATTTGGTAAGGTTATATGTATAGTAGCTGTAGGATTTTCAGGACCAAGTACATCAAATCTATTCTTTGTATAAAATGAAATAGCTACATTTGTACCATCTGTGTAATCAGTGTCAAAATACCACCATTCGTATGTTCCTTCCCCTCCAGTACTTCTCATCCCATCTTCCCATATTGCTGGCTTTGTTGGTATTCCTAATCTCTGATAATAGGTATTCCATTTAGCTAAAAATGCTCTTTTGTTCATCCATTGACCTCCTTAGTAATGTTGTCTTGTCACAAATAAAAGAACAACATAAGTATAGTATAATGTGGCATATTTAAGATTTCAAGGGATGTATACCATTTATTTTGTTAATACTATCTCTTTCGCAAGCTTTTTTGTGATTTTTTTTTCTTACTTTGAATATATTAAACATTTTGAAGAAAAGATGCAATAATTATTATAGATTTTTTTAGATTAAAGTTAAAATAATTCTTATAAATGAATAATTAGCCTAAAGAAATGAAAATAATTAAGGTTATCGTAAGAGAAGTTAATAAAAAGGGTTCACAATTTAAGTTTCTTGTGTTATAATCTGAAAGAACATTTGGTGGCAATAGTTCTTGTGGGATATTAATTCACTAAACCAATATTGCAATCGGTAAAAAATATATTAATAAGGGTTAGTACTTTTAAGTATTAGCCCTTTTTTATTATTATAAATATTTTAGAAGGTAATTTATGTATTTGTTGTATATCAACCTCTATTGAATGAGGCTAAAAAAATATGATAAAATCAGACAAAGGGATATTTGGGTAATATAACGAAATGAAAGGGTTTTATTTTGGGGGGAGGATATATGGGTGATAAAAATGCTATGATGATTTTTGAGGAAAAGATTAATAAGATTGTAATTAAAATAGTTGTAAGTGCAATGATTATATCGTTTTTTTTAAGCTGTTTTAAAATTTATCCTGATTATACTAATTTTTTTATAGATTTGGTAGTTTTACCAATAGTATGGTTTTTGAACTTTAAAAAAGGTTTTTTGAGGATAAGTAAAAATCTATTAGTGTTATTAATGTTTTTTATGGTTGCATATATAATGTTTGTTATGCCAAATTTATCTGGAGTTATGCTTTTAGCAGGGATAAGTTATGCGGCAATTTATATGGATAAGTGGATAGTTATAATAAATTATATTGGATATTTAAGTGTATTTATAATTCTTTATATATCAAAAAATGTAATGGATTTACAAAGTTTTGTAATAAGTTTGGTATTTGCTACATTTTCAGCTGCTGGTTTATTTTTTGTTGCTATGTGGGGGCGAGAGTTAGTTTTATCAACTAATGAGGAAAAGGGACGTTCAAATGATCTTCTTGAAAATTTAGAAAACACTTTAGATAGTATTAAAGCTAATACAGCACAACTAGATAATGATGTAAACAATTGTAGCATGAATTTACAAGTTGTTCATATTGCAAGTGAAGGAATTACACGTTCAGTTCAAGAAATAAGTAAAGGAATAATTGGGCAAGCCCAAAGCACTAATAATATAAGTCAAATGATGAATGATGCAGAAAAGAAGATAAAAGAGGTATTAAATTCATCTAAACAGCTTTCAGAGTTTTCAAGTAATGCCAATGGGGTAGTTGTTGAAGGGTCAGAAAAAATACTTACTATGGATAAACAAATGGAGATAATAAACACATCGGTTATAGAGGCTCTTGTTACAGTAGAAGAACTTGAAAAAAATATGGATCAAGTAAATAACTTTTTATCAAGTATAACTCAAATAGCAAAGAAAACTAATTTGCTTGCATTAAATGCAGCAATTGAATCAGCTAGAGCTGGAGAATATGGAAAAGGATTTTCAGTTGTAGCTGATGATGTAAGAAAATTAGCAGAGCAAACTTCAAGTACAGTAGGAGAAATTAGTAAAATAATAAATGATATAAAAGCAAAAACACAGGATGTTGTTATTAAAGTACAAGGTGGACATGCTGCTACAAAAGAAGGAGAAAATATAGTAAGAGTAGTAAATGATAGCTTTAAGAAAATACAATTATGTTTTGAGGATATAGACAAAAACATAACCAATGAGCTAAGTATGATTAAAAATACATCTTCTATATTTGCAAAAATAAATTTAGAATCTGAAAGTATTGCATCTATTTCAGAAGGACAGTCAATAGCAACAGAAGAAATGATAGCTTCTACAGAAGAGCAAAGTGCGAATATTTATGGTATCTATCATTCTATGCAGGAAATTAAGAAATCTAGTGAAAATTTAAGATCCATTATTATAAAGTAAAATATGTAAAATTAAGAAGAGGCAAGTCTCACAATATTAAAGTGAGGCTTGCCTTGAGCCTTCCTTTTTCAAATGTTAGTTATCCCTAAATTTTTATTAAGAGTATTAGTAGAATCTTCACTATATATAAGGTAAATATAAATATGATTGGTGAAGATAATCGATGCTATAAATAAATCGGGAAGTTATTAAAGCTTTACATGAAAGAAACCTTGAAAAAACAGCTATTGACGTGGTATTAAGCATAACATACAATAGATTCATATTTAAACCAATTTTCCATATATTTTAACTAAATAGTCAAAATTTCAAAAGCGAAAGGACGTTTTAAAATGGATAAGATGAACATAATTTTTTGGGTTGGAGGGTCTATAGCTGCAACAATTTTATTATACCTTTTTGTAGTATATATACTTGGGTTAAGAATTATTCCAAATAACAAATTTGCAGTTGTTGAACGTTGGTGGTCTAATGGAGGTTCATTAAAGGATGGGATCATTGCATTAAATGGAGAAGCTGGTTTCTTACCAGATGTACTTCGTGGAGGTATTCATTTCAAGTCAGCATTAAAGTATAAGGTCCATCAATTCCCATTAATAACTATTCCTCAAGGGGAAATTGGTTATGTATTCGCAAGAAGTGGACAAGTGCTGCCACAAACTCAGTTATTTGGAAGAAAAGTAGAAGAATCTAATCACTTCCAAGATGCTAAAGGATTTTTATTAAATAGTGGATATAAAGGTCCACAATTAGAAGTACTTCCATCTGGAGTATATGCAATTAATGTAAGCCAATTTATAGTACTTACAAGCAAGGAAACTTACTACTTACCATTAGGAAACAATGAAGAATTATCTGTAATAGAAGAAATGAGAAATAAAATAGCATCAAGAGATGGATTTAACCTTGTAGTTATATCAGGAAGTGGAAATAACAATTCTGATTATGCTAATACAAAGGATGTTATAGGTATAGTAACAGTACATGATGGGCCATCTATTCCAAATGGAGAAATAATTGCTCCTATAGTTGGAGGAACAAAAAATGATTCATTCTATCATAACAATTTCCAAGATGCAGAAAAGTTTTTAGATGGTGGCGGATATAGAGGTAAACAACTACAAGTACTAACTTCAGGAAGTTTTGCAATAAACCGTTTATTTGCAAGTATAGAATATGTTCCTAAAACTCTTGTTCCAGTGGGATATGTTGGAGTAGTTGTAAGTTATACAGGAGATAAAGGAGAGGATACTTCAGGGGATAACTATAAACATGGAACTCTTGTTAAAGAAGGTTGTAAGGGTGTGTGGGAAAAACCATTAATGCCTGGACTTTATCCATTTAATACACAAGCAGGAGAAATAAGATTAGTTCCTACAATAAATATTATGCTTAAATGGTTTGATGAGGCAGGGGATCATAAATATGATAGTGAACTTGCAGAGATTAATTTAATAACAAAGGATGCCTTTGAACCATTATTGCCATTATCAGTAGTTATTCATATAAGCTGTGATAAAGCTCCATGGGTAATTCAAAGATTTGGTGATATGAAGAAACTTGTTAATCAAACTCTTGACCCATATGTAAGTGCATATTTTAGAAACGTGGCACAAGATAAAACATTATTACAACTTATAAGTGATCGTGCAGTACTACAGACTTCTGCAATTGAAGAAATGGGACAAAAATTCTTAAACTACAACCTTGAACTTGAAGATGTATTAATAGGTGCGCCAAAGAGCCCAGCAAATGATGATAAAATGGATATTATTCTTGAACAGTTAAGAGAAAGACAAGTAGCAGAAGAAAAAATTAAAACATTTGAAAGTCAACAAAAAGCTGCAGTAGCAGAAAAGAAATTAAAAGAAGCACAAGCTATAGCAGAACAACAAAGCAACTTAACTGCTTCATCAATTAATATACAAGTTGAAACTAATAGAGGAGAAGCTGAAGCGAGAAAAGCAGAACAAGAAGCACAAAAAATTAAAACTCTAGCAGCAGCAGAAGCAGAAAAGATTAGAACTATTGGTTTAGCTGAGGCTAATAAGATTGAAAACATAGGTAAGGCTCAAGCTGAAGCCATAGAGTGTCAAGTTAATGCATATGGAAATCCAGAATATCCATTAAAGGAAAAGATATTTACTGTTATGGCAAAATCTTTAGCAGAATCAAAATCTCCTATAACACCTCAAACAGTAGTTAATATGGGGGGTGCAAATGGGCAATCTGGAAATGTGTTTGAAATGTTAGCATCATTAGAATCAATGAAGAGGCTTGGGGTTGATTTAAGCAAAACATCTAATGAACATGAAAATCAAGTAGAAAAAGAAGAAACAATAAAGAAAGAAACTACTGAAGAGTAATAAAATATATTTCATTTTATATTATTTATGATATAATACAAAAGAGATTTGATAAGATTTTTAATAGTTAATATTATAGTGATAAGTGGGTTAGTGTTAAATGCTAGCCCATTTTTTATTGTAAAAATCTAAAAAAAGTGAAGGGGATAAAGTAAATAATGAAGAAAATATATAAAGTGATAGTGTTTTTACTGGTGGCTACAATAGCGATAGGTGGAGGGATTTATGGCTATAAAAAAATTAGTCAGCATATTGAAGATAAAAAAAGAGGTATAGGAGAAGTTTTAGATAGCTATAAAGGGGTAGATGTTTATTATAATGGAGAAGATTATACAGAGAATCATGGTAAAAGTTATAGTAAAGATGGATACTATTATGGATATAAGTGGCAATGTGTGGAATATATAAAAAGATTCTTTTATGATGCAAAGGGACATAAAATGTCTGATGGCTTTGGAAATGCTAAGGACTTTTTTGATGTAAATGTAGGACATGGTAAGTTAAATGAAAAAAGAGGATTAATTCAATATAAAAATGGAGAAGATGAAAAGCCTAAAGCAGATGATTTGTTAGTTTTTACTGATACTACATATGGACATGTTGTAATAATATCAGAAGTAGGAGAGAACTATATTGAAGTTGTACAACAAAATATGGGGAATAGCTCTAGAGATAAATTTAAATTAGAATATAAGGATGGCAAATATTTTGTTGGAGGAAAAAGGGTGCCAGCAGGTTGGCTTAGAAAATCAGAGTAAAGAAAGTTATGGCTAGTATGTAAATACTAGCTTATTTTTTTGCTTTATTTTGATTCAATTTATAAAAATAATAAATATATAAAGAATTATATTTGTATTTCGATAAAATACTATGATAAATACAAAATAAAATTATGAATATATATTGTTTGACAAAACAAACTAAAGACTAACGAATTTTTATAAAAGGAAGAGGAGAGTTATGGCAAAGATAGATGGCTTATTAGATGAGATAGACATAAAACGTGTATCAGATATTCATATAACTTCAGGTTTAACTCCAATGGCAAGAGTGGATGGGAAATTGGTACCTGTGCATAAAGAAATAGTTGAACATGAAGTAGTAAAAGAATATATAAAAGACTTAGCGCCAGAAAGATTCCAAGAGTTTATGGAAAAAGGTGAAATAGACTTTAAATACAATAGAAAAGGAATATGTAATTTAAGAGTAAATGCTTTTAAGTGTAGAGATAGTTACTCATTATGTATGAGAGTTGTTAAGGAGAAAATACCTAACTTAGGTGATATAGCAGATTCAACTGCATTAAAAGCTTTTACAGAATTAAAGGATGGTCTTGTTTTAGTAACAGGACCAACAGGTTCAGGTAAAAGTACAACACTTGCAGCCATGATAAACGAAATCAATAAGAATAAAGAAAAGCACATAATCACTTTAGAAGAACCTATAGAATATATTTATGAAACAAAAAAATCTATGGTAAACCAAAGAGAAATTGGTGAACATACTCAAAGTTATGCCATGGGACTTAGAGCTGCACTTAGACAAGATCCTGATGTTATTTTAGTAGGGGAGATGCGAGATCCTGAAACCATAGAAATAGCCTTAAGAGCAGCACAAACAGGACATTTAGTCTTTTCAACTCTACATAATATGGGAGCAGCTAATAGTATTTATAGAATTGTAAATTCTTTTGATGGAGAATATCAAAATGAAGTGAAAATTCAGTTATCGTCACTGCTTAAAGGTGTTGTTTCTCAAGTTTTGTTACCAAACAGTTCTGGCATAGGAAGAAGTGCAGCTATGGAAATTATGGTTTGCACACCAAGTATAAAGAATTTAATTAGAGAAGGTAATTTTGAGCAAATAAATAGTTTCATTCAAATGGGAAGTAAATTTGGAATGCAGACTATGGAAATGGATTTAAAAAGATTAGCTAGTAATGACATAATTTCAATGGATGAATATGAGATGTGGATGAGAAATAATAAAAATAATTAAAAGTAAATACAAAATGAAAATTCGACAAAAAAACTTATAAAAGTATAAAGTAATGTAGAAATACATACGAAAATATGGTGAGCTTGAAAAGCAAAAACAAATTAAATTAGATTAAAACTGAAAAAATATAGTTAATAGTTTGAAATGAATTTAGTTTAAGCATAAGTAAGGCTCTCAAAGAGAATAAGAGGTGAAAATTTGGAATATGGGTTAATAGGAATTTTAGGATTATTAATAGGAAGTTTCTTAAATGTATGTATTTATAGAATTCCTAAAGAAGAATCAATATCATTTCCACCATCACATTGTTCAAATTGTAACCATAGACTTGGAGCCAAAGATTTAATTCCAATACTTAGTTATATATTCCTAAAAGGAAGATGTAGATATTGTAATACAAATATTTCTGCTAGATATCCTTTAATAGAATTTCTTAATATGGCACTTTATCTATTGATTTATTTAAAGTTTGGATTGACCTTAATTACAATAAAATACTTTTTATTAGCATCCTTATTAGTAGTGATTTCTATGATAGATTATGATACTCAGTATATATTTACAAGCACCACAGTTTTTGGGGGAGTTATAGGAGTTGTATTTCTAATAATAGAAGTTTTTATATATAAGGCAGAAATGAAGGACTATATTCTAGGAGCATCAATGGCATTTGTAATTATAGGAACAATAGTATTTTTAACTAGAGGAATGGGAGAAGGGGATATAGAACTTGCAAGTGTTTGTGGATTGTTTTTAGGTGTAAAAGGAATCATTTTAGGATTATTTCTATCCATTATGATAGGTGGGATAGTTGGAGCGATTGTTTTGTTATTAAAATTAAAAAAGGCAAAAGAGAAAATAGCATTTGGTCCATTTATAGCAATGGGAACTATAGTTTCCTTGTTATATGGAGCAGAGATTATAAAAACTTATTTGAGTTTATTTATCTAAGGAAAAGAGGTGGTACAAGGGATGGCAGCTGAAAAAAGGAGACTGGGTAATATTCTTGTAAATGCAGGAAAAATTACTGCATATCAATTACAAGAAGCATTAAAGTCGCAAAAAGCCCTTGGAAAGAAGCTAGGAGAAATATTAGTAGAAAGTAAAATAATAACAGAAAATGACATAATCGAAGCTATTGAACAACAAACAGGTATTAAAAGAGTAGATTTAAATGTAATAGATTTTGATAAGAAGGCTATTAGTATAATTCCTAAAAATCTTTGTGATAAATATGTATTAATACCTTTTGGCTTTGAAAATAATAAAATACAAATTGCACTTTCTGATCCATTAAATATTTATGCAATAGATGATGTTGCTATATCAACTGGATTTGAGATAGAGTCTTTTATAACAACTAAAGATGATATTAAAAAGTTTGTTGAAATATATTACAGTAGTCAGCAAGTTAGTATTGCAGCACAAGCTCTTTCAAGGGAAAGTGCTGAATCAAAAAATGCTAAAGTAAGTGTTGAAGATTTAGATAATGTAAAAAATGCACCAGTTGTTAAAATGGTAGATTACTTATTTAAAAATTCAATAGAAATGAAGGCGTCAGATATTCATATTGAGCCATTTGAAAATGAGATAAGAATAAGATATAGAATAGATGGTAAATTGCAGACTGTTAATAGCATTAGTATAGATAGTCAGGGGCCATTAGTAACTAGAATCAAAATACTTTCAGGATTAAATATAGCTGAAAAAAGAGCTCCACAGGATGGAAGAATAGTAGTAAATGTTGATGGAAAAGACATTGACCTGAGAGTTTCAATTTTGCCAGTAGTGTATGGTGAAAAGGTAGTTATTAGAATACTAAATACTTCTAGTGGCAATATTGGAAGAGAAAGACTTGGCATGAGCAAAGAGAATCTTGAAACAATAGATAGAATAATTTCAAGTCCTCATGGAATAGTACTAGTTACTGGACCTACAGGAAGTGGTAAGTCAACAACATTATATACAGTATTAAGCGAACTTAACGATGATAATGTAAATATAATTACGGTTGAAGATCCTGTTGAGTACACATTAAATGGAGTAAATCAAGTTAGTGTAAATAATAAAGCTGGACTTACATTTGCAAGTGGTCTTAGGAGTATATTAAGACAAGACCCTGACATAGTGATGATAGGAGAAATTAGAGATAATGAAACTGCTGAAATAGCAACAAAAGCCGCTATTACAGGACATTTAGTTCTTAGTACGTTACATACTAATGATGCACCATCATCAATAATAAGACTAGTTGATATGGGAATAAAACCATATTTGGTTTCAGCTTCAGTTGTTGGGATTATAGCTCAAAGACTTGTTAGAAAAGTATGTACAAATTGTATAGAAAGATTTGAAGCTACTGATTATGAAAAAGAGATACTTGGAGTTGATAAAGATAAACATTTAATACTGAATAAAGGTACAGGCTGTGGATATTGTAACAACACAGGTTATGTAGGACGAATAGGTATATATGAAGTATTAGAAGTATCTAGAGAACTTAGAGAAGCTATAAATTTAGGAAAAAGTTCAGATTTACTTGGTGATATAGCTAAATCTCAAGGGATGACAACATTAGCAGATGAATGTAAAAAGTTAGTGTTAAAAGGAATAACAACAATAGATGAATTATTTGCAGTAACTATGACTAAGGATTAAGAAGAGCTAATTTAAAGGGGGTGAAAAATGAGTGTCTAGATTTAAATATCGGATAATGAATTCTGAAGGAGAAAAAACAGAAGGAATTCATGAAGCACAATCTAAAGGAGAGGTCTTAGAATTTATTTCAGCTAATGGATATTATCCTTTAATGGTTGAAGAGATAATTGAAAGTGCAAATATTGAAATTAAAATTAATAGCAGGGTAAGTTTAAAAGATATCTCAGTTTTTTGTAGGCAATTTTATACCATGTTAGATGCAGGGGTACCTATATTAGCGTGCTTGAATATATTAGCCAAGCAGCCTCAAAAGCCAAAGTTAAAGCAAGCCTTAGTAGAAATTGAAGAAGAGGTTGAAAGAGGGGGAATTTTATCACAAGCTATGAAAAAGCAAAAAAATGTTTTCCCAGATCTTTTAATTAATTTAGTAGAGGCTGGAGAGGCAAGTGGTACTTTGACAAGCATAATGGAGAGAATGGCAAATCACTACGAAAAAGAAAACAAGGTAAATAATAAAGTTAAAAATGCTATGGTATATCCAATAGTTTTAGGATTTGTTGCAATAGTGGCAGTAGTATTCATACTTGTTTATGTAATGCCAACATTTAAGGGGATTTTTGAGCAAAGTGGAACAGTTTTACCATGGTCAACGAAACTTCTATTAGGAAGTGGAGATTTCTTAACAAAGAATGCCATACTTATTGTGGTTGTAATTGCAGGAATTGCTTTTGGTTTAAGATATTATTTTAATACTGAAAAAGGTTCATTGGTTTTAAGTCAAATGAAACTTAAGATACCTGCTATAAATAAATTAAATCAGATGGTTATAGTATCAAGATTCACAAGAACATTATCAACCTTGTTAGCTAGTGGACTACCTTTAATTGGAGCTATGGATATTGTTTCTAAGGTTGTAGGAAATAGAGTGGCAGAGAATGCTATTCTGGATGTTAAAGAAAAGATTACTAGAGGACAAGAGTTAAACACTTCATTGAGATCAACAGGAATATTTCCTGAAATGTTATATTCAATGGTTAAAATAGGAGAAGAAACAGGTTCAATTGATGAAATTTTAGGTAAGACAGCTGATTTTTATGATGAAGAATTAGAAACTACAATACAAAGAACAGTTGCCTTAATGGAGCCTGCTATGATAGTCGTAATGGGAATAGCAATTGGATTTATAATAATGTCAGTTATGTTACCGATGTACAATAGTTATGGTAACATTCAGTAAAAGTTAATAATGCACAATGCATACAGCAAAGTGTGTTAAAAATAAATAAAAAACAAACGATAAAAAATATTAGGAGGAATTTTTCATGAACAAATTATTAAAAAACAAAATGAGTGGGTTAACAAAAGGGAAAAAGAAAGGATTTACATTAATCGAATTAATTATTGTTATTGCTATTATTGCAATTTTAGCTGCAATTGCTGTACCAAAGTTTAGCCAAATTACTAAAAATGCAAATGTAAAAGCTGATGTAGCTTCAGCTAAGACTATTCATCAAGCAGCATCGCAAGCATTAGCAGAAGATCCAGCAACAAAGGCAGACAATATAACAACAAAAACTAAAGATAGACTTGCAGGAGGAAACTATCCTACTCCTAAAGCTGTATCAGGGCAAGAGTTCTCGGTTACAATGGATTCTGATAATAATATAAAAGTTACTGTAGGAACAGGAACAGGAGCACTAGAAGTATACCCTACATTAAGTGCTGATTATGGTAAATAGTATAAAATAACAAATTAAATAAAAGTGTAAAGCTTTCTACAAGCTTTACACTTTACTCTATACACTTAAAAAATAATGGTAAACAGGTGGGAGAAATTATGAGAAGAAGTAGAGTAAAGTCTAGAAAGCGAAGAGGAAATTTAGATTTAAAAAAGCTTAAAGATTTAGCTAACATAGATTTTAAAAAATTATCTAACACAAGTATAAAAAAGAAAACTAGTAAAAAATCAAATAAGAAAAGAAAAGTAGTAGCTTTTGATATAGGCTATTCATCTATAAAAATAGTAGAAGGAACTTATTATAAAAGAAATTTATCTATAGATAAATTAATAAAAATACCTACTCCAGATGGAACTATTAAAGATGGTGAAATAATTAAGAAAGATAAATTAGTTAATTTGTTACAAACAGCTTTGACAAACAATTCTATAACAGCTAAAGAAGGAATTTGTACAAATAATTCTACAACTATAATAAATAGAGAACTTACAATTCCTAAGGTTGAAGATGATGAAATAGATACTGTAGTGAGATATGAAATACAACAATATTTACCTATTAATTTAGATGACTATGTACTTCAAACTAATATTTTAGGAGAAGAAAAATTAGAAGACAATGAAAGATTAAGTGTACGTGCCATTGCATATCCGGAAAAAATGGCAAGAGGGTATTATGAACTTATAGAAAGTCTGAATTTAAAACCATTAGCATTAGATGTTAACTATAATGCATTAAATAAATTAGCTAATTATATAAAAGTTATTAATGAGTATGAATACAATTCTAAAGAAGTTGCTGTTTTCATAGATATGGGAGCAACAAGTCTAGATGTTAACATATATAATGAAGGAATTTTACAATTTACAAGAATGATAAAAGCAGGTGGGATAAATCTAGATGATATCTTAACAGAATCATTAGATGTTCCAAAGGATGAATTAGAGAAATATAAAAAAGATAATATAGATTTAAGTTTAGAAAATCTTAGCAACCAAGGAAGAGATATAGTAGGTGAAATAGATGAATGGATAGATAAGATAGAAAAAGTTATACAGTTTTACAAAAATAAAAATATGGGTATAGGTGTAAATAACATATTTATTTATGGTGGAACTTCTAAAATAAAAGGGTTAAATGAGTATATGACCTCCAAATTATTAATGAATGTTATAAAAATTGAAAGCATTTCTAAAATTGATCTAAATACACAAGTTAATATGGGTGAATCTATAGATAGTTTTATTAATGCAATAGGTTCAATAATAAGGATAGAGGGGGATTAATTCATGAGAGACTTAAACTTTTTTAGTCAATACCAAGAGAAGAAGCAAGAAAAAAAGAATGAAAAGATATATTTTTACTTAGCTTCAGGTTTATTAGTTTCAATAATTATAGGAACAGTTTCTTTTAATTTAGTTAAAATTATGATTTATGATAAACAAATAAAAGAATATACAGAAAAATTTAATGCAAATGATATACAAACTAAGCTTAAGGAAGCAGATGAAGTAAGTGGAAAACTAAGTATTTTAACTAAATATGAAAGTGCTTTATCAAGTGTTTCAACTTCCCTTAGAAAACTTGATGTTGTAACAGATGATTTGTTAAATGATATATGTGGAGCAATTCCAAGTGAAGTTTCATTTAAAGATTTTAAAGTAGAAGGCTATGATGTAACTATAAGTGGAATTTCTAGTAATAGAGAGGCTATAGGAGAATATGAACATAATTTGAAAAAGCTATCAAAAATAAAAAGTGTTCAAATAACAAAAATCAGTAAGACTAATACTGTAGGAGAAGATTATTCCTTCGATATGACCTGTGTGTTAAAGGAGGTAGAATAACTATGAAGCTAAATAAAAGAGAACAAGTTGGATTATTTACTGTAGCTTTTGTAGGAATAGGAATGCTTTACTATCAATTTGGATATTCAAATTTATCTACTAAGGCAAATGAAAAACTACAAGCAAAAACTGAAATTGAGCAAAAATATAATATGGCAAATGATACTGTAAATGCATTGGAAGCTAAAAAGAGCAATGTAAAAGTATTAACTACAAAAATAAATGAAAAATCTAAACCTCTTTATCCAACAATAAGTCAGGAACACATAGTTTTAGAATTGGACAAACTGTTAAAAGAGAATGGATTAGAGGGGGGAATGACTTTTGATGTAACAGAAGTTAAGGGAATTGAAGTTATAAAGAAATCAGAAAAAGATAAGGATTTAGGGAAAGGTTCTGTTCAAAAGATAGTAGATGAGTTTAATAGTAAATATGGTGCTGGAAAGACAAGCCCAGAAAGTAGTACTAATAATACATCAAGCACTACAACTAATACACCAAGTGAAGAAACTACTGTAACTCAGCTTAAGGTTATTGTGGATTTTAATGGGACTTATGAATCTGTAAATAAGTTTTTAAATGCTATTGGAAATTATGAAAGAAAAATTTCTATATTAATGATGAGTTTATCAGAAAAGAGTTTAGAAGAAGTGAAGGGTTCAGTTGGAATGGTAATATATTCTGTACCTAAAATAAATGATGATTTAAATACATATTCAAAATGGAATCTAAATGATGTATATGGAAAATTTAGGCCTTTTAGCACAGGAAGTCTTTCAGGAACTGGAATAAAATCAGAAGTAGCTAAAGATGATTTTTTAATTAACGTTAACTCTTCAAAATCAGTTTTATCAACATTAATTATAGGTAAATCTGATGATAAATTAAGAAGTACATATGCTTATGCAGATGGTAATAATGTGCAAGAAGCAGAGATAGTACTAACTGAAAAAGATGGTAAGTATTATTACAAGTACAAGGCTGCAACAGATACGATACCAATGAACTATACTGGATTAGGCAATGAGTTTGTAGTAAGTGGAGATAATATAGTTCTAAATATATCAAGTGAAAAGAGAGTTGATCCTAATGATGAATCAGGATTAAAGCTAAAAATTATTAATGATACTAATAAGTTAGTTAGAGTAGATATAACAGGAGATGATGAAAAAGATCCAAGAGTTTCAATTGATGGTGATAGTAAAAATATAAGTGTTAATAAAAAGTAGGTGGAACTTATGAAAAATAAATATAAGAAGTATGGTGGATATACTTTAGTTGAAATGATAATAAGTATTGCAATACTTGGAATGATAATGACACCTATATATACCATGTTAATAGTGAGCCAAAAAAGCAATAAAGATGGGTCAACAAAGCAAACAGTAGCTTTAAAGGGACAAGAAATATTTGAAGAAATTAAAAGTGAAGATATAGAACAAACTACAGATAGTGAAGGAAAAATTAATGGAATTAAGATTTGGGGTATTGAAATTCCATCGCCAGCAAGTGAAGGAGAAAAAGAAATTTCTGGGGATGGATACAAAGTAAAGGTAAAAATAACGAAAAATACCTCGATAAATTTAGAAGAAAATACTTCACAAGAAGCAGGCAGTAAAGTTGAAACGGTTAATTTTAATGGGATTTTTAGTGGAACTGAAAGTCCTATAACAGTTAAATTAAATGGCATACAAAATTATATGAGCTATTCAAGTCAAGATGATGTTTTAAAACTGGTTGTAAATTCTAAAACAATAGAAAATAAAAAAATAGTAGAAGTTAAAGACAGGTTAAATAATTCAATAATTACCTCATATGAACTAGTAGAAGATAGTAAAAAAGATGATCAAATAAATTTAATATTAAATTTTGAACAATATAAGGTTAAAAAAATAAATGATGAAAATAGTTTAAGGCCTGTAGAAGTGAATGTTTATAATCAAGATAGTATTCCTTTAAATATAAGTTTGCAAAAATCAACAAGCTTAGATGTAAATGTAAATACTAAAATTGGAAATGTTAGAGTATTTGATAATCGTTCAGGAGATCCAGCTGAAACAAGTGAATGGTATGATATCAAAGTTGAAGCAATAGAACCTATAAATGGAGAGGAAAAAGTTATTTTCACTGAACAAACTAGTCAAAAAATAAAAGTTAATGGAAATAATTAGGAGGCGGTTGGATGGTTAGAAAAAAACGAGGGGCTAGTTTAGTTTCTGTAGTTATTATTTCTGGAGTTGTAATTACAATGGGGACAGCAATGCTAACACTGACAGTTGGAGATTATAAGGCTAGAATGAATGAAAGTTCAAGAATAAAAAATCTGTATTCTTCAGAACTTGGATTAGATGTAGGACAGGAGATATTAGGAAAGAACTTTGATGCAGGAGTTAAATATTCAATAAGTAAAGTGGAAGAATACAAAAAGAGTGATTACTTTATCAATAAAGTTGCTGAAGGGCTAAAAGATGATCTTAAAAATTTTGAAGCATCAAAAAAACAAATAAGTCAATCAACAGATTCAAATAAGGTAAAGGAACTTATTGAATTAAATAAAAAAATAGATGAAACTAAAAAGAGCATTCAAATAGAAGAAGAGAATAATATTGATACATATTTTAAGAAAATATTCAATGATTTTGTATATATGGATGTGTATGATGATAAATATAAAAATGAAATAAATACTGAGGTCAATAAGGATGAGCTTAGAAAGAGTATAGTAGGCAAAGAATATATTAAAAATATAAATGAAATAGATACAGATAAGAGATATGCGCAAGTGAATTTTAGTAATAATAGTGTAACCTTATTAGTTGATGATACTGAAAAAAATAAAGATGAAGGTAAGAATGCAGGTATTTCCTACACAACATTAGAAGCTGGTTCGGATAGAAAATATAGTACTAGAAAATATACAATAAAAATTACATCTTCATATACTACTTCAGACAGAAATGGAACAAATGAAAGAAAACTTCAATCTATATATAATATAACAGTGCCAGATTATAAAGATGTTGCCTACAGTGAAAGTAATGGTGGACTTGCTAATTATGAATTTTTAGAAGATAAAGCATTAATTGTTGGCAAGAATATGAATATAACTTCTGATCTTTCTATTACTGGAAATACATTTGTTCAGGGAGAACCCACTGGAGATATTTCATCTAGAGTTTATGATAAGTATAATGGAGGAATAGTTTTAGATGCAAGTTCTAGCGAAAAAGTTGAATTTACTGGAGATGTGATTACAGGGAGAACTTTTAATATTAGAGATAATATAAATTCAATTATAAATGGTGATTTATATGCTATGAATGTTTATGCAGGAAATCAAGAAAAGGAATCTATGGCAGATGGGTCAACATTATTAGTTAAGAATAGTGATAATACTGGAAAAGTAATAGTAGATAATGATATTACATTGAAAGCAAGTCGTACTAAAATCATAATTGATGAGTTTTATGGAATTAATGACAAGAACATAAATTATGGTGACTCAAAAACTACTATTGACAGTAAATTATTAGATAGAACATCAAGTAGTATTATAGTAAATGGAAATAAAGAATCTAGTGTTAAAATTAACAAAAAAGCTTATATTATGGGGGTAGCCCACATTAATACTAAGAATGAAGAAGGTTATACTACAGGTGAGTCTACAGGGGTAAAGGGAAACTACATAGCATATGCATATCCTACTAATAATGATGAAAAATTTGATTATTATGAGCCACTTCAGTTATTAGACGAAGATAATATTATTAAAAAGAGTGAGCATTTTGTTCAGTATTGGAAAGATAAACTTGATAAAGTGAATACTGGAGGTATTGAGCTTCCGGATGAAAGTAATATATATTCAATAGGAGCATTAGTTTATAAAGATTCAAATGGAGAAACAAAAGTTGTAAATAGCAGCTATAGTTTAGATGGCCAAAATTCCGTAAAAGATAAAAAAGAAGAATTTGCAGAAAAAGTATACAATCTTGGAGGAAAAAAATTAGAAGATTGGGAAAAATTAAATCTATATGAATCATTAGGAACTTCAAAGGATAAAGTAGAAGATTTGATGATTACAAATAGCCAAGATGAAGCTTTTATAAAATATAAGAATGCAAATGGAAGATTCTTCAAAGGCAGTGTAGATGTTGAGCCAAATGAACAAAGCAATAATGAAAAATTTATAATAAGTGATAAGAATATAAAAATTGTAGCTTCAACTTCAAGTTCAGAAAATAAAGATGGAATTAGCACAGAAGGGGATGACACCATAGTAATAAATGTACCAGAAAAGTCATCTGTACATAAACTTAATGCTTTTATAGCAACAAAAGGAAATGTAACTATAACAGGAAATATTGATTTTGAAGGCTTTATTTTAGCACAAGGCAATTTAGAGATAATAGGGGATGGAAATACAATAAAATACAATAAGGATTTAGTAAACAGGATTACTGCTTCAAATGCAGAGGTATTTAATTCTGTATTTGGACATATGAGACAAGATATAGATGCTTCTCAACAACAAAGTAGTGAAGCTGCTGCTACCATTGATTATGATAGAAATAAGTTTGTAAAAGATATGATTTGGAAGATTGTTAAATAAATATTATCTAAGGATGTGAGGCAGATTTGATAATTCGTAGAAAGAAAAAAGGTTTTACAGTAACAGAATTAGTGATTGCTATGACTATTATGATTACTGTGCTTGGAATACTGTGGGCCATGTTTAGTATAAGCAACAAAACAATTTCAGATGTAACTATTAAATCTGACTTGCAAAGTGAAGGGCAGGCTATTCAAGAAAAATTAAGTAATATTATGATGCAGGCAACGGTAATAAAATCAATAGATGGAGATTCACTAACAGGAGAAATAAATTCTATAAAATTTGAATCCTATGGAAGTGATTTAAATCTAGAGGAATTTGCAATTGAAAAGGTAGAGTCGGGTGATAACTATAAAGATGGTGGGAAAAACTATAAACTTTCTATAAGGAATAATGTTAATACAAATAACTTAACTATTTCAAATAATGTAAAGAGTATAAAAATTAGTAATCCAGAGGTCATTCAATATAGTGGAGAGGCACTTAGAAATGTAAAGACAGCTGAGTTTTATATTATATTGAAGAAAGAAAATGGCTACAGTAAAAACATAGAGTATCCCATATCAATAAAGGCTAGATTTAGAAATAACAGCAAGGGTTAAAAATTATCATCAGCAAGGAAAGGAGTGAATTGTTTGTATTTTTTTAAAAACAAAAGATTAAGTGGAAGAGGCTTGTTTTTAGTTACTTTCTCATTAGTAGTGATGATAAGTTTTATGTTTGTAAAAGCTGGTGTGTACAAGCCTAATATGACAATTACCTATGATAGTACAATTATATCAGGGACACCAACTACAAGCTTAGATATTAAGGGACTCGTAAATCAAGATGTAGAGATAAAGTATAAGGTAACCCCAGATTCACTTGCATTTGGAGATGTTAACACAAAAGTAAACAAAGAAATAGTACTTGTTCTAGATACTTCTGGAAGTATGAATGATGGTATTTCTTCTACAGACAAAACTATTAGAATTGATGCATTAAAGGTAGCAGCAACAAATTTTATTAACAATTTCAAAACTGAAAGTAATGTGAAAATAGGTATAGCTAATTATTCAACTAAAGCAAATTATAATAATTTAAGTTTGCCACTTACAGCTGCAAGTACTGGCAATGCTACATTATTAAGCAAGATAAATAGCTATAAAAGAAGTACTTATGATAGTTATGGAAATAAAACTAATGATGGTAATATTGAAGGAGGAACTAATACTGGTGATGGTATAAGGTATGCTTTGAATATGTTAAATAATGGATCTACCGCTAAAAAATTTGTTGTGTTGATGTCTGATGGAGAACCAACATTTTATATGAAAAAAGCAGTGTATACTCAAAAGCAAGTATGGCATGATGGATATTATACAGGATACTGGTGGAATAGAGTATGGCATGAAGGGTATTATACAACTGAAACTGTAACTACATATGAGTATTACACACAATTAGATGATAGTAGTGGGCCAATACTAGATGGACCAGGTAATGCAGATGATGCTTCACAGAATTGCTTAAACTATGCATCAACTATGTCAGTCAAGATAAAAGATGCTAATTATTCAAGTTTCAATATAGCATATAGTTCTGGTGGTTCAGCAGATAAGATGAAGGCATTAGCAACAGCATCTGGAGGAAAATACTTTAGTGCATTAGATGCAAATGCTATTAATAATGTTTTTAGTGAAATTGCAGATCAAATTAAGGGTACTTATGCAATAAGTGGTGTAAATTTAAAAGCTACACTCCCTGCTGGTATAGAATATACTGGATCAATGGCAGATGTAACTATTGATGGAACCACATATACTCAAAAGCTTCCTGATTTAATTTATAGGCTTAGTAGTGATAAAAGCAAGTATATAACTGATCCTTTTTATATTAGTTTTAAGTTTAAAGCTACTAAAAGTGGAACATATAGCTTGCCACAAAATGCCACATTAAACTATAAAGGAACAGATGGAAATTTAATTTCAATAAATTTAAATCAAACCATAAATTATGTTGCCAATGACTTAGTTGATGAAGGTACACCTTTAATAAAGGCTGCTATAGTAGGGCAAGATCCAACTCCAGGAATAGTAGGACAAGATTTAAAGCTTAAATATAGTGTGAGTTCAGAAACATTTAAGATTTTTGAAACTACAAACTTTATAAAGCCATCATCATATACAATTAAGGCAAAACTTAAATTTAACTTACAGGGAAAATTTGAGAGTGGGTTAGGATTAAATAAATCTACAGATTCAAATTTTGAGGTTGAAACTCCAGAGTTTGATGTGGTTTATAAACTAGATACAAGTGGTAGTTATGTTCTACAACCTATTGAGAATAAGGAATTTACAGTGAAAATTAAAGAGGCCATAGATATAGAAAATTTACAATTTGGGCCTGGTATTGTTTCATATATTGATCTAAATAATAAGCCGGTAAATACGAACATAGAACCATATTTGATTAAAATGGTTCAGATTGGGAAGTTTGGAATGTATAGAGGCATAAAAGATAGTGTGCCTGATATTTTAGAGAATAGTAGTTCATTTAATATACAAAGAAGGACAAATATAAGGTTAGGTGCTACTTTAACTGGAAGTTTGAATAATAAATCTCAACTTAGATTAGAAATTGCAAATGGACTTGAATTGTATAAGAATATAGAAGTATATACCTATGATGATAAAGGTACATTAACTTTAGTTGGAAATATGGAAGAAAAAACTTCTACTGATACACGTAAAAAAACTTATAGTTATAATGGAAAAGATGTTACTAATCAAAAAATATTGATATTGTATAATGAAACTATAAGTGAAAATGCTATGTCAGGTAGTAAATATGTAAATGAGTTATATATAGGAAAAGATATAAAAGATGTACAAATAAGTGTTTATGATGGAGAAGTAGAGCTTTTCTAAAAGTGAATTAAAAGAATTTAATGCAGAAGAGAAATGCTGATGTTATTTAGTCAACATTTCTCTTTTGTTTATGAATTTGAATTGATAGTATAAGGTTCATATGTTATAGGTACTGCAATTTCTTGGTCATTAACTGTTAAATTAGTATTAACAGTAGGATTTTTACCAGATACTAAATTCATTCCAACATCATAGAGAGCTTTAGCTACAGGTTTAGTTTCTTGAGAAACTGTACCTGTCATAAATCCTTCTTTTACTAAGTATTTGGCTTCAGGAGTTCCGTCCGCTCCAAACACTGGAATGTATTTTAATTTATTACCTTTGTTATATCCATATTGCTGAAGTGCTTCAACAGCTCCAATAGCCATAGTATCATCATTTGCAATAATTGCTTCAATATTATTTCCGTATTTTAGAAAAGCTGAAGAAATCGAATTTTTAGCTAAATCTTTATCCCAGTTAGCAGAGATAGAAGCAAGTTCTTGAGTTTCTATTCCAGCTTCATTAATTGTTAAAATAGGGTACTTTGTTCTTGCAGCTGATAATCTAGAACCTGGTCTACCTTGCAACATTATGTATTGAAGTTTACCATCTCCATTCTTATCCATAGATAATTTATTATTTTTCCATTCATCTACAATTAATCTTCCCTCCATAATGCTAGATTCTTTATAATCTATATTTATAAAAACAACTTTAGAATAATATTTAATAGGACTAGATTCTGGAATTGTAGAATTAAAAAAGATTAATGGCAAATTTTTTTGCTTAAGTTTAAAATAAATATCATCCATTATATCCTTTCTTTTCTGACCTATATTAAATATAAAAAGGTCAAATTCACTATCGGTGATATTTTTCATAATTTGTGATTGTGTATCTGGATTTCCTTTTCCGTCAAAGAAAGTGAATTTAACTTTATCAGGATTATCTTTTTGAATATCCTCTAAATCCTTTTGTATCATTTTATTATATAAGTAATCAAAAGAATATAATAATACTGCTACATTAACTGGACTTCTTGTATTTGAACTAGTAATTATAGGGTTAAAACCATAGCATTTTATATTAGAAGATAGTGTGAAGAAAATTATAGTAAAAGAAAGAATTTTTTTTAATACTTTCATTTTTTACCTCCATACTTAGCAAATTTCATTATTTATTATGTGCTTCAATCAATAAATATATAGATTTAATATAGTACAAAAATTCACCAATTAGTATAAAATTAATAAAATAGAAGTGTATTAATTATTTCTAGGAGAATAGTAAAATTTTGATGGAACAGTATAATAACCAAATGAATGTCAATCCCAAAATGAAGGAAACTCTTGAAGGTATAATGAAAGGAGTCCAAGGAGAAAGAGAAGATGAGTTGTTTTATGACTATTTAATTAGTCAAGCTCCAACTAATGATGAAAAACAAATAATAAGTTCTATAAGAGATGATGAACGTAGACACAATATGTTATTTAGAAGAATGTACAAAGACTTTACAGGAATGGAAATTCCACAAGGTGAAGAAGAAAAATTTCAATCACCTGAATCATATTTAGAGGGGATAAAAAGAGCTTTATTTGGAGAACTAAGTGCAGTAGAAAGGTATAGAGCTATAAGAAGAAGATTACCTAGAGAAATATATAGAGATATGTTATTTGATATAATTACAGATGAATTAAAACATGCTTCAAAATACAATTATCTATTTACTTTAAATAGCATGAACAATAATACATCTATGAGTGGAAATATGACAGGTGGACCACAGATGCAAGGAATGACACCAGGCACATCTATGAGTGGAGATATGACAAGTGGACCACAGATGCAAGGAATGATACCAGGTACATCTATGGGTGGAAATATGACAGGTGGACCACAGATGCAAGGAATGACACCAGGCACATCTATGAGTGGAAATATGATAGGTGGTACACAAACACAAGGAACAACTCCTGGTTCATCTATGAAGAGAAATGTGATAAGAGAAGATACATCGGAGTATACACCAGATGATTGGGTTAAATATATTACACCATTGGTTAGTCTTGCTATGGAAGAGACTAAGGAAGGTATTAATAATGAACATTTATATCAAAAATATATAATACTAGGAGTACTTGTTGGAACAGGAATGACACCAAAAGAAGCTATTGATCAAGTTGAAGAGTGGAAGAAAACAGGAAGCTCTAAGTTATTAAGATTAAGTAGGATGAGCAGATACTTTGATTATTAAGATGATTGTTAAATCAATTCAATAATTAAATTTTTAAAAGTGATTTTATCCAATAGCTAGCATCCATAACACTCATCTTTCTTCAAGTGGGATTAACGGTTGCACGCTCCTGGACTGGGTGCCCCTTGAGGGTATAAGTTCAACTAAATTCAGGTGGAGTTAAAACTCCACCTGAAAAGT
Source organism: Clostridium sp. SHJSY1 (assembly GCF_031626875.1). Lineage (NCBI taxonomy): Bacteria > Bacillati > Bacillota > Clostridia > Eubacteriales > Clostridiaceae > Clostridium > Clostridium sp. SHJSY1. The sequence continues at coordinate 50,106 of NZ_JANDMF010000013.1, read as the reverse complement.
TTCACTTTATATGGGATAAGCTTGTTATTTTTTATAGCAGCTTATCTTTTTTTTTATAAGAATTTTAGGGCGAAGATTCACAAAGATTAAACTGATAATGGTGATTTATGGTAGTAATTGCTATGAATATAAAAATGAAATTTAAACAAAATAGAATTGGAGGTGTTTTATTTTGCAAATAAATTTAACTCAAAAAGAAAGACTATTATTAGAAGATCAAAAAAGTCATGAAGAAACTTGCATAGAAAAGTATTCTAACTATGCAAATCAAGCAAAAGATATTCAATTAAAGCAAATATGTAAGAATAATGAACAAATTGAAAGAAGTCATCTTGACACTATTAATCAATTATTAAGTGGCACTGTTCCACAAATTAACCAACAACAAAATCAAAATACTGCACAAGTTTCAAATAGTACACAAAGTGCAGCAGGTAATTTTTCAGATAAGGAAATATGTTCTGATTTGCTGATGACAGAAAAATATGTATCTGGAGCTTATGATACAGCTATTTTTGAATTTAAAGATACAGAAGTTCGTGATGTGCTAAATCATATACAAAAGGAAGAGCAAAAACATGGAGAAGCTATATTTAAGTATATGGATAGTAAGGGAATGTATAATATTCAATAATAGCTAATATTATAAAAACACAAAAATGATTACTTCTATGAGTAAATAATTTTTGTGTTTTTATTTTTTTATGTTAAAATGTGTGATTTAGAAAAATGTTAATAATATGTACATTGTTCTAAATATAAACTAAATTGTTAGATTGAAAAAGAAATAATGAAAACGATATTGTGTTTACAATTACACTAATAATATGATAAAATATTATTATATTTAACAGAAACAAACTTGTTGGATTAATATTTTTATTAATAAATTTGTTGTTATTTTAATAATTGTTTTATTAAATTGAAATTACATTAGAAATGTGAAGAGCAGATTATAATGTTAAAAATGCTTTTTAACAAGAATATAGTTCAACAAAAAAATGTGTACTAGCTTTGAGGAATAATTAAATTAGACAAAAGAAGAGTTTGGGGAACAAAGGAGGAAATAATATGAATTTTAAAAAATTTATGGATGTTTTATTGGGCAATAATGAAGAAGATAGTGATGATAATGCAGACTATAATGCAAATTATATTGAAAGTATTGGCCCTAAAGATAATCAAAAAAAAGATTTGAGTGAAGCACAAGAAATAGAAGAAGTGCAAGAAATAGGAGAAGAACAAGAAGAATATATTGGAGATCTTCCAGAAAGTACAATAAGAGATATTTTTATAGATTTATACTCTCAGCTAGATATTGAACCAACAAAGAGAATATATAGAATCTTTTTAGATGGTTGGAGAGATGGATTGGTGAATATCGAGAGTACAACAATTAAAGAAGAAATAATTGCACCAAAGGGGATGGATGAATTTAGTGCTTTGTGCATGGCTTTTAAAGGGATGCTAGAAGAACAGCTAAATGAAGAGCTAGATGTGAACTTTGTAAGAGGTTATTGTTATTGTTTATGTTTCTTTATGCCAAATAAGTAAGTGTAAATAAATGAGTAAAGTTCCATATGTAATCGTATGCTAGAATATAAATCAAGTTATTCTAGAAAATCCAATGAGTGGTAAATAACAATCTGTTTTAAGTTAATAATTATAAGAATAGAGAAAAGTGTATATAAAATAATAAAAGGCAATAAACATCTATTTAAGAGTTTATTGCCTTTTATTAAATTGTGTGGTTATTAGTATTATTGACATTACTATTTTTTTTATACAAAAATATAACAATTAACTTTTCATATTAATCCAACTCTCTAAAGAATGAATAGAAAATCCATTAAAAGAAGAATTAGTTTTGTAGTTTAGATAAACTTTATTTAACTCTTTATACATATAATTTTGTCCTTGATCAAAGAAAGTAAGGTGTGTACCATCATTTACATCAGTGGTTTCAATAGCTAAAGTTGATTTTACATTATATCTCTTAGCTAAATTTATTTCGTTTTTAGTAATCTTAATGATACCATTATCTCCATTTGCAGTATCTCTATATGACATAATTGAAATTGATTTTATATTCTTAAATATCCATTCTGCAAGATTTCCATTTCCGTAAGATGTGTTAAATTCCACTTCATTAAACCAAAAAGGAATATCAATAGCTAAATTTAAGTTAAGTTGGTTACAAATATCTTTTGATTTTAGCAAACAATCTTGAAATCTAGATATCACCTCATCTTGATTAATGTTGTATTCATCATATCCATAAGGTTCAACATCAAGATGAACACCTTTAAATCTAGCATTTATTGGTGAGTTTTTTTGATAATCATTAAGCCAATGAAAAAAATTATTTTGAAGCAAGGTTCCATCTGGAGATACCCAAGCAGGGGAACCATCTAAAGCTTCAACTATTATATTATTTTCATAAGCTTTATTAATAAAGTTATTATAATGATCATAATCTAAATTATAGTCAATTTGAAGATATAAAGTCTTAACCTTATTTTCTGATAAAAAATCAATTATATTGTCTGAATTATTTATGATTTCATTTGTATTCCAAAGCCAAGTAGAAAAATTTGTAGAATTCATTAGTCTTTTTTTTGAGTTAAAAAGTGTTGCATTAACAATATTCTGTTCTGGTACGAAAAAAATCCCAATTAACAAAATGATTAAAAAGAGTCTTGAAAGTTTCATAACTGTGTCTCCTTTGATAATGTGCTTTTAACACTTATACAATAGAAAATTTTACTTAATATGATTTTCATAATATTTTTTATATAGATATACATATTGTAGCTGTTTACTGTGCAAATTATACAATAGAATATATATTTACATAATTAAGATAATAAGCGTATTCGAGGTACATTATTATGAAAAATGAATTAAAAAATGTAGAGCTTGCAGATGGGGTCTACTGGGTAGGAGAGATACCAAAGAATAATGAGCTTAATTGCAATCCATATCTTATTATAGATAATGAAGAAGGTGTTCTTATTGATCCTGGCTCAGTATTGGATTTTGATGTTGTATATTCTAATGTTATAGAATTGATACCATTAAACAATATTAAATATGTAATACTTCATCATCAAGACCCAGACCTTTGTGCAAGTGTACCTCTATTTGAAAAGAAAGGATTAAAGGCAAAAATAGTAACACATTGGAGGACTACTTTAATAATTAGGTATTATGGTATAAAATCTGAATATTATATTGTAGATGAAAATGATTATAAGTTAACATTATCATCAGGAAGGATTTTGAAGTTTATTTCAACACCATATTTACATTTTTCAGGAGCTATAACAACATATGATACTAACACTAAGATATTGTTTTCAAGTGATTTATTTGGAGCATTTAACAGTAGTAATTGGAGTTTGTTTGCAAAAGAGGAGTATATAGAATCAATAAAAGCTTTTCATGAACATTACATGCCTGGAAATGAAATTTTGAGACCAGTGATGGAAAACCTATTGATGATGGATATTAAGCAGATAGCCCCTCAACATGGATGTATAATTCAGGATAATATAAAAACTTATATCAAAGTACTTAGAGATTTAGAATGTGGAACTTTTTTAAATCCTATAAAAAAGATAATATCAAAGAAGGATGAATATTTAGGGATTTGTAATGAAGTGATAAAGAGACTTTGTTCTGTTTTGCAAAAAGAAGAGATAAATAGAATTCTTATAAATGTGGGAATAAAATTAAATGAGGTAACAGGAGAAATAGAGGATTCTAATTTTACTGGACAAGAACTTTGGAATAAAATTTTTGAAGCTTTGTATAAAGAAAAAGGGATTAATTTTTTAACTATTATGGAACCTTTTGCACATAAAATATCAAAAGAATATGATGTTTTATTGCCTGAAATAGTAAGTTCTAAAATAGCTGAAGGAAGAAAAAAGGCAATACATCTTAGTGAAAAAAATAAAAAGTTAATAGAAATAAACAAAGAATTAAAAGAAGATGTGAAAAAAATACAGGATAAATTTACTGTTGATCCTATTTCAGGATTATATAATGAAGCTTTTTTCCTAGATTATTTGGAAATAACTTTCGATAAACATAAAAATTCTGCCCTATTGTTAATTACTATAGATAACATGACTGAAATAAATTTTAAGTATGGAAGAGAAATTGGAAATGAAACTATAAAAAATCTTGCCTATTTTCTAAAGAATTATAAGAATGAAAACCATGAAATATTTAGGTTGCATGGATCAATGTTTGGGTATTATATGATAGATGTGAATAAGAGTGAAGCAATAAATATAGCAGAAATTATACGAAAAAATGTGGCTAAATCTGAAAGTTTTATTGAAAGTATAACTGTATCAATTGGATTGGTTTATTTAAAAGATTTGGAAAATGCAGAGGATTCAACTGAAAAAATCTCTAGTACTATTTTTAATTCTGCTCTTAATAGTTTAAAAACAGCTAGATCTAAAGGAAAAAATATAGTGAGTAGTGAATCATTAACAGAAGATTCAAATTCTGAAAGAAAAAAAGTTTTGTTAGTTGATAATGATAATATGAGTTTAGAAATTTTAAAGATTTACTTTGAAAAAGAAGATTTTGAAGTAATAATAGCAAGGGATGGATTAGAAGCATTAAAGATGATAGAGAAGGAAGATATAAGTATAGTGATTTCTGAACTGATGCTTCCTAAATTAGATGGCTTTTTAATAAAGGAAAGGATGTCTTTTTACTCTAATAAAGCTAATCTTCCATTTATACTTATTTCTCATCAAAAAGATAAAGAAACAATAAAAAGAGCAATAGATTTAAAAATTGATTATTATTTTAAAAAACCATATATGATTATGGAGGTTATTGGATTTGCTAAAAATATGATAAAGGGAGCAGAGAGATAAAATGGATTTAGATTTAAATACAATAATCTATATTTCCTTCTTAATGATGATTGTGAATTTAATTTTATTATCTTTAATTTTATTTAATAAGAAATATTTTAAAGTAAAGGAAGAGAAAATTAAAAAAATAGATTCTTTCATTATTAATGAAATGATATCAAAGAAAGAATTTCATTCAAAAATGAATGGAAAACTATTCCTAGAACGCTTCTCAGAATTAAAGCAGATTTTTGATTTTGATAAAGAAACAGAAGAAAAATTTGTTGAAATAATTAAAAGGAATAAAATAGAAACCCATTTTTTAAAAAGATTATCTTCTATAATAAAATATAGAAGAATAGAAGCTATAGTTTACTTAGGTATTATAGCAACTGAGGAAGCAAGAAAATCATTAGAGAATATCCTAGGCAAAGAAGATGATTATCATATAAAGATATACATAATTAACTCATTGGTTGATATAGGAAGTTCAGAATCTATTTATAAAATTATTAATACCTTACCTGATGCTCCAAGTTGGTATCGAAAAAAAGCTCAAGAATTACTATATGAGTATGGTGTAGAATTATATAAATATATTGATGAATTGAAAGATAGCAATAATAGTTATATTAAAGAGCTAATAATAGGGTTTGCAAGTATATTTTCAACCAAGGAGTTAAGTAAATATTTGGTGAAACTTATTGAGAGTGAAGGTGAAGAATCAATTATTAAACGAAAAGCAGCAAAAACATTATCAGATGGATATTTTACAGAATTAAATAGTGATAAGTATATTTATAATATGGACCCATATATACGTGGAATTGCAATAGAATCACTTGGAAATAATTATTCAAATGAAAATATATTAAATTTGATTTCAATGCTTGAAGAAGAAAAGATAAAAAAACATGTGATTATAGCAATTACAAAAATTCTTGAAGAAAAACCAGAAAAAATTAATATATTGATTTATGAATTCAATAAGCAAGAAAATTTAACTATTAAAAATTCTTTAGCTGAAGTTATATCCGTTAGAATGGAATATTTAATATTAAAACTTTCTGGAGAAGATAAATTACTAATTAGCAATGCAATTAAAGAAATTATGTTAATGGGAAAAAATAGTGAAGTCATTAGCTTTTTAAATAGAAATAAGGATTTAGAGATTGAAAAACAGGTTATTTCTATATTAAAAAAAGTTCTAGAAAAAAAGCCGGAATTAAAATTAGAATTTAGCATTTATTTAAATGAAAATGTACTAAATAAATGCAATTTAATTAAGTATAATCATGAGTTAAAAGAAATTGATGAAAAAAAGAATAAAAAAATAGTAGCATTTTTATATTTATTAGCTATATTTCTTATTATAGTTTTTCCAGGAATATATTCAATAAGACATAATGACTTGCTTTATGTAGCACCATTTAATGAACAATTAGAAATCTATATAGCAGAGTTTAATTATTATCTTGTATATTATTTTTTTGTGTTAAATAGTAGCTACATAATAATATTATTGTTTTCTTATGTTGGGGTTTTTAAGCAATCAAAGTATTGGAAAATTAAGAAGGTGAATTTTCTGTTTAAAAAAGGTATTATGCCAGATATTTCAATAATTGCTCCTGCCTTTAATGAAGAAGCAACTATTGTTGAAAGTGCAAATTCACTTTTAAATTTAAAATATCCTGATTATGAATTGATAATTGTTAATGATGGATCGAAAGACAATACACTTGAAAAATTAATTGAATATTTTAATCTTGAAAAAGTAGATATTATTGTATATGAAAAATTAAAAACTAAACCTATAAGGGGCATATATAAAAATAAGTCAATTCCCAAACTTACAATAGTAGATAAAGAAAATGGAGGCAAAGCAGACTCACTAAATACAGGAATAAATATATCTCAAAAAAAATATTTTTGTGGAATAGATGCAGATTCACTATTAGAATCAGACACATTATTAAAGTTAACGTCTCAATTGTTAGATGAAGAAGTTGAATGTCCTGCAATAGGAGGAAATATATTGCCTATAAATGGATGTAAAATCCATAAAGGGGTACTTGAAGATATTAGAATTCCAAAAAACAATTTAGCAAGGTTGCAAAATATTGAATATATAAGAGCATTTATGGCTGGGAGAGCTGGATGGGCGCAAATAGAAAGTCTTTTAATTATTTCAGGTGCTTTTGGATTATTTAAAAAGGATAGGATTATTGAAATAGGAGGGTATCTTACAAGTAGTGGAAAATTTCTAAAAGATACTGTAGGAGAAGACATGGAACTTGTAGTTAGATTAACTAAATATCTTATTGATAAAAAAATAAGATTCAAAATTAAATATGCCTTTAATGCAAACTGTTGGACAGAAGTACCAGAAAGTTATAAATCATTGAAAAAGCAGAGGGATAGATGGCATAGAGGGCTTATTGATATTTTAACCTATCATAGAGCTATTATTGGAAATCCTACATATGGGAAAGTTGGTATGGTTGCTTTTCCATACTTTTTTATATTTGAAATGGTAGGACCATTAATTGAGTTCCAAGGGTATTGCATGGTTTTGTTATCTGCTATATTTGGATATTTAGGAGCGAAAATTGTAATGCTTCTTTTTATTAGTATTATATTAATGGGAATTATGATTTCATTATCTTCTTTATATTTAGCTGAAAAAGAAACAAATTATTACACAATAAAGGAAGTAATGATACTAATACTATTTTCATTTATTGAAAACTTTGGACCAAGACAAATAATTAGTATATGGAGAGTTGGAGGGTATATAAGCTCTTTGAGAAAGTCAAAAGGATGGGGAGTTGCTGAAAGAAAAGGATTTTCTATGGAAAGGTAATAAACATTTTAAATTGGATATTACCTTTCCAGTTAACTTTTTTAAAGTTTAATAGAATTTTAGCTAATTTAATTAAGTTTAAAGCATTATAGTGCCATTATTATAAGAAAAGAGTGAAAAAAATATAAAAACATTAAAAAAATCTTTACCTATATAAAAATATGAAATATAATAAAAACCATAACAAAAAATAACAAAAAAGGTTAATTTGTTTTGATTTTGTTAAAAAAGCCTATAGAATAGGCTTTTAGAAATTATATCTTATTATTTTAATATGGGGAGATGGAATAATGATTAAAAAGAAAATTACTTTACTTACATCAGTTGCATTTTTAGCAACTACTTTACTAGGGGTTATACCAGCCAAAGCTGTTACTATTAATCCAAGTAATACAATTAGTTCTGCAATGCAAAACTCAAAAAGTACAGGAAAGAAGCTAACAGTTATGGTATATTGTGATGCAGATAATAATCTTGAAGATTATCTATTAGGAGATATTCAACAAATGAAAGATGGGTATGTAGATAATCCAAATTTAAATTTGATTGTTTTAGTAGATAGAACTTCAGGGTATTCTACTAATAGAAGTGTACTTGGGCAGAATTTCACGGACACTAGAATGTATAAAATTGGTAGTGGAAAAGCTATAAGAATAAGTGGAGGGAATGAATTTCCTGAGATAACCACAACTAGTAATTATGAAGCAAATATGGGTGATGGAGATACATTGAAGAAATTTATAGATTCTTGTAAATCTAATTATCCAGCAGATGAATATGCTCTTATCGTTTCAAATCATGGTGGTGGAGCAAGAGAAAATGAACTTGTCAAAAAAGTAAAAAATCCAAAAGCAGTTTGTTGGGATGATACAAACAATGGAGATTGTTTATATACAGCAGAAGTTACAGACTCGTTAACTAGTGCTGAATCTGTAGATTTATTAGCATATGATGCTTGTCTAATGGGAACAGCGGAAGTTGCATACCAATATAGACCAGGCAATGGAAGCTTTCAAGCAGGAGTTATGGTAGCATCAGCACCTGTAGTCTGGGGCGATGGTTATGACTATAAAAAAATATTTAGCAGAATTAAATCAGGTGGAGGAAATAATGGACAAGCTGATTCAACTTTAGGTGGAAAAGAGTTATATTATGATCCATCAACAGTTACAGCTGATCAACTTGGAGCAGTAATGGTTGAAGCTCAAAGAGATTCAGTTAATGCTGCCGGAGATACTACTCAAGTATTAAGTTGTTTTGATCTTGCCCAAATTTCAAATGTAAAAAATTCTGTAGATAAACTAGCTAGAGCTTTATGGAGTGAAAATGATAAAGCAGCTGTAGAAAAACTTAGAGGTACTGGAAGAAATACATCTTTAATACACTACTTTAATGAGACAGATCAAAGTGAGTGGTTAGATTATCCTTATTTTGATTTATATGATTTATGCAAACAAATAAGTACAAGCTCTGCTTTTAGTACTAATGTTAAAAGTTTAGCCACTGAAGTTATGACAAGTGTAGATGATATGAACCTTTATTCATATGGTGGATCACAGTTTAAAGGCTTTACTGAAGGAAAAAGTGGTTTAAGCATTTTCTTACCAGATGGAAGTAAAACTTATAGAGATTCTTATTCTGGGACAAGCTATACAGGATGGCAAGCACAAAGATGGTACAATTCAGTAGACACTGGTGCAATTGATACAGATTTATTATATGGTAAGTTAAGTTGGTGTATTGATGGAGAAACACCTAAGACCAATGATGTTGGAAACTGGTTTGAGCTTCTTGACTCATGGTTTGATAGGTCAAACGATACTAGTGGTGGAGTTAACTGGTATCAATGGTAGTTATATAAAATTTTTAACCTCGACTGGATTTAATTGTCGAGGTTTTTTGCAAATATTCTAATTCAACAAAGTATTATGAATTAAAGCTAATGAAAAAAATCTTTTTTAACACTAGAATAGGATAAATAAAATACTATATAATATAAAAAAAGGATAATTAAGGGGCTATAATATGAATAAATCTGTAACAAAGCAATATGCTTTGCTTGTAATGAATAAACGATTTAATATTAATTCATTTTTAGTAAGAGATTTTTTAGTAGCTACAATTGCAGCTGGATTATTTGAATTGGAGAAAAATAAAGTATTAAAAGTAGAGTATAGTAAAAATAATATAACATTTTCAATACAAAAAAAGTTGCCTGATAAATTAAATTATTTAAGTGAAATTTATAATGTAATATTAGATTGTCATGAGAAAACTTTATATGATGTAATAAAGTTATTTAATATGGAATCCAATAGGAGGTACTCAGAAAATTATGTACAAGGATTAACACATTCAATGGTAAAGTCTGGAGTACTGAGTGAAACCAAAAAAAATAAATTATTTGGAAAAGAAAAAACAAGTTATGTTGTAAATAAAGAAACAGTTAATGAAATTATTAAGTATATTAGGGAGACGTTTTTATATGATAAGAGTGATGATGAAGAGTGCTGTATTTTATCTATTCTTCTTAATAGAACAGGATTGTTAAAAAGTTATTTTGGAAAAGATGAAGCCGATATAATAGTTAATAAAATAAAGAAGTTAATTAAAGGAGATTATGGTTTAACAACAATAATAAGAGGATTAGATGATTTAATAGTTATGTCTTTAGGGTTTGTAAAGTTTTTTACGTAAAACAAAAAAATATTATTAAGTTGAAAATTGGCATTAATAAGTTATATACTATATTAAGTTGCAGTTATTTTAAATAAAAAATGAGGTAAACAATATGATATATAAAAATGAAGAAAATTTGTATAGCAAAATATATGATTGTCTAAAAATTAATTGTCAAAAATGCTTTGGTTTTTGTTGTGTTGCATTATATTTTTCAGCTTCTGAAGGATTTCCAACAGATAAAGCAGCAGGAAATCCTTGTATAAATTTAGAGCCAGATTTTAGTTGTACAATTCATAAAAATCTTAGTGAAAAGGGACTTAAAGGGTGTACAGCTTATGATTGTTTTGGAGCAGGGCAAAAAGTTGCTCAAGTTATATATAATGGACAAAATTGGAGACAAAATCCTGAATTATCAAAAGAAATGTTTCAAGTATTTTTGATTGTTAGACAAATTCATGAGATGATATGGTATTTATCACAAGCTTTTATCATTGAGAAAAATGATTCTACAAAGGAAAAGCTTATGAAATTAATAAGAGAAATGGAAAGTATTACATACTTAAAATCTAATAAGATTATTAATTTAGATATAGAATTATATAGAGATAAAGTTAATCCTTTTCTTAAAAAAGCCAGTGAGTTTGTTAGAAGTAAGGTTTATAATGGACAGAGAAATACTTTAAAACATAGAAAGACGATTGCTGGTAGGTTAGATCTTATTGGTAAAGATCTTAGAAAAATAAATCTTAGAGGAGCTGATTTAAGAGGTTCCCTTCTTATGGCAGCAGATTTAAGAGGGAATGACTTAAGTGGTGCAGATTTTATTGGGGCAGATCTTAGGGATGCAGACTTTAGAGGAGCAAACCTTAGTAGAAGTATATTTATTACACAAAATCAAATTAACTCAACTAAGGGAGACTCTAATACTAAACTTCCAAAAGAGCTAAGTAGACCTACAGATTGGGATAAATAAAATCTTAGAAGCACCATACTACTTTAGTTAGTGCTTCTTTTGCATTACATATTATTATTAAATGTAATGCAAAATTTTTAGTTGTTATTTTATTAAATTTAGATATTGCTGATTTAAGTCTTTTTAGATTTAAAAAATCTTGAAAATAAATTTTCTTTTTTGTCGTCTATAATTTCGTCTTCTTCACTTTCTTCTTTGAGATTTTCATTATTTTCTTCTTCTATTTTTTTTAGAGTTTCGCGTATCAGATCCTTTTGGTCTATAGCTAGGTCTTTTAACTTTCTATCGACACTAGGAGAAGTTATTACATCACTTAAGTACCGTAAAGCTTCTTCATAGTTCCCTAAATGCCTATTTAGTTCACCTATTAAATAGAGAACTTTAAACCTATTCATTCCATATATAGGGAAATCTTCATTAAAGTAAGCATCTTTAAAACCTATTAATGATTGTTCTCTAAATGTTTTTTCATTTTGTTCATCGCCTAGTTCTCTATATAACCATGCTAACTTTAAACAGTTCATAGCTTTTTTGCTAGATTTTGAGCCTATCACTGAAAAGTTAAGCAAGGATAGTTTATATCTTTCTATTGCAATATTTATATCATAAACTTCTGGATATTTTCGTCCATGCCAACGAGGGGTTATGTTTTTTAACACACTTTCTCTTTCAAAACTTCTTAATTTACTAAAATCAGCTTTCATAGAAGCATAACCACATACATTACATAACCATACATCATAAAAGTATGGATTTATAAGGCTATAATCTACATAAAAGTCACTGGTTTTTCCTTTCATTCTATAGCCATCTGTTTTTACTGTACGAACTGTAAATTCATTTGTGCATACCGGACAAACTACCTTTTTATCATATAAATATAAAGTTTCATCAATTTTCTCAGTATCTTTTTTATCTATGTGCTTATCATTTGTTTTAGCATCTTTTTTTTCATATAAGTTAATGTTTTTTACATTTTCAAAGCCTAACTTCTCTAAGCCAGAAAAAATATCTGTGTTTTTATCCATAAATCAAAAATTCTCCTTTATGTCCATTGAAGATAGATAATTAAATTAAGGATATCTTATTATTCCTTAGTTAATTCATATGGATTTTCGTCATTTTCAATACAAAACAATTGTAACATATTTAAGTAAAAAATGAATCCAAAAAAGTGATATGTATATATAAACTATAGGAAATTTTTTCTCCTTCTTTGGAGTTTATTTCTAAAAATGAACAAAATATTGGAATATGTTTATTGAATGGTAGTTTTCAGGTAGTATAATAAATATATAAAGTTTAAGATTATCTTTTCATATTAAGGAGGATTTTATAATGGCAAAAATCTTATTTGTCAATGTACCAGCACATGGACATGTTAATCCAACTTTGTCCTTAGTTTCAACACTTGTAAAAGCTGGTCACTCTGTAGATTATGTAGTTTCAGAAGAGTTTCGCAAAAAAGTTGAATTTTGTGGAGCTACCTTAATTCCATGTTATAAGAAAGTTAACATTGATCCTAAAGAAAAATTAAAATTTTTTAAGTTTATACGTAGATTGTTTAAAGAGATGAATATGAAAATAAAAGAATTAGCACCACAATATGATGTTGTATTTGTGGGAGGGATGAACCCATCTATAAAAAGTTTAGAAAAAGATATCAAAAAGCCAATTATCCTTTGTTCTGCAGTATTTCTGCAAAATGAGGAGACCATAAAGCATATTTTTAAAAAGTCAAAAGGAATTTCAGAAAAACTTAACTTTATTATGCTCCATCCTAAAATTAGAAAGTTAGTTTCAAAAATTATAATATCTAATATATTTGCTGTTAGAATTGATGATATATTAAATATGTTTAGTCCACAATCATCTACTTTAAATGTTGTTTTTACAAGTAGATACTTCCAACCTTTTGGAGAAATATTTGATAATAAATGTCTATTTATTGGTCCAACTCCAACCATTTCAGTTAAAGACAATTCATTCCCTTGGGATAAATTAGTGAATTCAGAGAGAAAAATTATTTATGCCACCCTTGGTACGGTTTTTAATAGCTGGATAGATTTTTTTAAAAATGTTATAGAAGCCTTTAGTGAAAGTGAATATCTTGTTGTAATGTCAACAGGGAATAAAGAAAGACTTAAGGAAATTGGAGATATACCTAAAAATTTTATTGTTCGTGACTTTGTACCTCAAGCAGAAGTTTTAAAGCATGCAGATTTATTTATAGCGCATGGAGGTATGGGGAGCGTTTCAGATGGGATGTATCTTGGTGTACCTATGATTTTAGTACCTCTTGGAGCAGATCAATTTTTTAATTCTTATAGATTACAAGAGCTCGGAGCTGGTAAGGTTTTAAAGAAAGACCAGGTAACTGTAGAAAATTTAAGACGTGAAGCAGAATTAGTTATGGGAAGTGAGGAATTTAAAAAAGGAGTAAAAAAAATTCAAGAATCTTTTATAAATGCAGGTGGGCCAGAGTTAGTAGTAAAGGAAGTTGAGAAAATACTCAGTAAATCTCATTAATGAAACTAGCCTTTTTAATGGACTGGCTCATTTTTGCTTACTAAATAAGTATTAGGTTTTGTTAAATAAGTGTAGTTGATAAAATATTTATATAAAGATGATAGGAGGAAAGTTTTATGGCAAAAGATTTTTTTAATGCTTAGCAAGGGCTATGCATTATTAATAAAATGATGAAATAGCCTTTGTAAATCCTAAAATTAATACTAGGAGGAGCACAATGAGCTATTTAAATAAGTATCAATGGGAACTTATTCCTGAAAATTTACCAAAAGTAGAAAGAGGTTGTCCTAAATGCAATAAAAAAACTTACTATATAAATAGTGAAAAATTTAGAGTTAATGCAAATAAAAATAACATTGATGTTTGGATGATTTACCAGTGTGAAAAATGCAAATCAATATGGAATATGACAATATATGAGAGAATAAAACCTCATGAAATTAATAAATATGAGTATGAAAAATTTATTTCCAATAGTAAAGAATTAGTAAGAAAATATGCTTTTGATATAAGTATATATAATGCCAATAAAGCTGATTATTGCTTAAAAAATATAAATTATAAAATGATAATAAAAAAATTAGAAAAGTTCTATATAGAGGAAAATATGTTGGTTATTGAAGTTATTAGTAATTATCCAATAGAAATGAGAATTGACAAGTTTATAAGTGATAAATTTGGAATATCAAGAAGTAAAATAAAAAATATGCATAAAAAAGGGCAAATTTTTATTAAAAATAATAAAAATACATTGGATGCTAGAATAAGAAATGGAATGGAGCTGCATTTAAAAATTATATAGAATGAATAAAATATGGATATAACCTTCTTATTAAAAATAGTTTTGAAGGTTATATTTTTTTTAATAACATGAAAAATATTATTTTAAATGAAATATATGGTAAAATTAATTTTGAAATAAAACTTCTGTAGTAAGGAGAAGTAGAGTATGAATAGTGAAAATAGATTTGAAAAATTCCCTGTTATTGAAACAGAAAGATTAAAACTTAGAGAGTTAACAAAAAAAGATTCAAGAGATGTATTTTCGATACTTTCATTAGAAGAAGTGACAAAATACTATGGTATGCATCCTATGAAACAAATTTCACAAGCAGAAAAATTAATTGAAAAATTTAAAATTTCTTATGAAATAGGTAATGCTATTAGGTGGGGGATTGAAATAAAAAATTGCAATAGAATTATTGGGACTTGTGGGTTTCACAGTTGGAATAGAAGACATTTTAGAGCTGAAATAGGATATGAGCTTAATAGAGAATTCTGGGGATTGGGATATGGAAAAGAAGCAATTCAAGCTATAATTAAATATGGATTTAATGAAATGAATTTAGAAAGAATAGAAGCTATTGTATATCCAGAAAATAAAAAATCAGAAAAAATGCTTAAAAAGATGAATTTTACTTATGAAGGACTCTTAAGAAAATATGCATATTTTAGAGACAAGCATCAGGATTTAAATATGTTTTCCATAATAAAATAATTAAGAAATGTATATATGATTTTATTTATAGGTATATAATTTAAGATGAAATATAGATTTAGAGGAGGATATTGTAAATTGAATCTTAAAAAAAAGATTTTAATCTGTATATGTGTATTATTTTTAATGATTACAACTCTTGGTTGTGAAAAAGGTAATGATAAAGCTGATATTTATAATGACAAAGATAAAATCGCACAAGAAAATAATAATTTTACTTTTGTAAAAAGAATATGCAATGAAGAATCTAATGATAAA
Source organism: Clostridium sp. SHJSY1 (assembly GCF_031626875.1). NCBI lineage: Bacteria > Bacillati > Bacillota > Clostridia > Eubacteriales > Clostridiaceae > Clostridium > Clostridium sp. SHJSY1. The sequence continues at coordinate 34,420 of NZ_JANDMF010000013.1, read as the reverse complement.
TTTGATATGGATTATGATGGTTTTTATGGAACTAATAATATTTGGAATATACAGTCAAAAGAAAATGGTGAAATTACATTTGATTATGATTCTGTAGTTAATAAAGGTAATTTTAAAGCAGTTTTAGTTCATCCTAATAAGGAAATAGAAACTATATTAGAAGGAACAGAAAAGGATAGTAAAACAATAAAACTCACAGAAGGAAAGTATATTTTTAAGATTGTAGGAAAAAAAGCAAAAGGAAAATTAAAAATTTCAAATAGTACAAATGAAAATGTTAATGTAAGACAAGGAAGAATATATTGATTTTTAATTAAAGTAGATTGAATTATCTAGTTAAATATAGTTCAATCTACTTTAAAGTTTTTCTATAATTTCTAAATTCATCAACTATATGAGGATTGTTTTTTACAAACTCAACAAAGTCCTGAAAGCATTTAGCTGTTTCTGTGCTTATGGTATGTTCAATTTGTTCAGTTTGGTTTAATATATCAGATTCTGGAATATCAAATATTCTTAAAAAGTTTTCTATGACATTATGGCGGTTAAGTAGTAATTCACCAAGTTTCTTTCCATTCTCTTCAAGAATAAGCATTCCATATTTTTCATAATTTAAAAGATTCAATTGAGCTAATTTTTGTACCATTTTTGTTGCAGAAGGAGGTTGAACATTAAGTGCAATAGAGAGATCATGTATTCTTGTGAATCCAGTATTCAAGGATAATCTATATATCATTTCAAGATAATCTTCCATAGAAGCAGTAAGGGAATTATTTTCTTTTTTCATATATTCAGTAAAAGTGTAAAAATCATTTTGATTCATATTTTCACCCACATTTGAGAGAAGTTCTTAATTAATTATATGCCTAAGAGAATAAAAAATTGCATTGCTGTAACATTTATTAAATTATTTCATAGTTTATATTGTAAGTCGAATTTAGTCTTAACTAACAATGTTAACTTCAGGTTAATTTGAAATTTTAACTAGAAAGATTCATTTTATACATAAGAAAGTAAACTAAGAAAGGTATTTTAATGTTATGGATTACGAAAGAAATATATCTGATACTAAATTCACTGATTCAAATATAATAACATGGGAAAGAAAAAAAGTAGGTAATTTAAATAAATTAAGCAAGTTAAGACAACTATTAAAGTATTTGGGACCAGCTTTTGTTGTAAGTGTAGCATATATAGATCCAGGAAATTTTGCAACTAATATCAGTGGTGGGTCCAAGTTTAATTATGCACTTATATGGGTTATATTATTTAGTAATCTAATGGCTATATTTTTACAAACTATGTCTGCAAAAATAGGAATAGCTACAGGTTTTAGTATTCCAGAAATGTGTGCTAAAATCTTCCCTAAAAAATTAAATTGGATATTTTGGATTGTTGCTGAAATAGGTGCTATGGCAACAGATTTAGCAGAATTTCTTGGAGGAACAGTGGGATTATATTTACTATTTAATATACCAATGATTTATTCAGGGGTTATTGTAGGAGTTATTACGTTTTTCATTTGTTATATGGAGAAGTATGGGCAAAAAACAATTGAAATAATAATAACACTACTTGTTCTAGTAATATGTATTGCATATACAGTAGAATTGTTTCTTGCAAAGCCAGATTGGGTACAAGTTGGCTTCCATACAATAATTCCATCATTACCAAATAGTGAGGCTGTATATATTGCAGTAGGAATGCTTGGAGCAACTGTTATGCCCCATGTAATATATCTACATTCACAATTAGTAAAGCATAGAGGGATAGATTGTACAGATAAAGGGAAAGCAAAGCATTTAAAACTTGAAAAAATAGATATTGCTATAGCTATGAACATAGCTTTTATAGTAAATGCAGCAATGGTTGTAGTTGCAGCTGCTGTATTTTATAAAAATGGGATAGAAGTAAGTACAATGCAACAAGCGCACCAATCACTTGAGCCATTATTAGGTTCATTATCAAGTGGTGCATTTGGAATCGCATTAATAGCATCAGGGTTATCATCATCAGCAGTTGGAACTCTTGCAGGACAAACAATAATGAAAGGTTTTGTTAATTTAAGTATTCCAGTAAATATAAGAAGATTAATAACGATGTTGCCAGCATTAATCGTTATAGCTATAGGTGTAAATCCAATGAGTGTTCTTGTTTTAAGCCAGGTTGTACTTAGTTTTATTTTACCATTTCCGATAATTCAAATGCTTAGTATAGCAAAACAAAAAGAACTAATGGGATTTTTAGTTAATAAAGCACCAATTAAATTTTTAGGAAGTATAATCGCTTCTATTATAATAGTTTTAAATATAGTTTTAGTCTATTTATCATTTAAAGGATAGACTTAATTCAAAGAAAAACAGAATGTTATATAACATTTAAGAAAAAATTAATTAAAATATAATAAAGAACCACCATTTCTAGTATATACTTTATTTGCTAACTACAATTTACTAGATGGTGGTTTTAATAATTAAAAAAAATTTATATATTTTTTAGACAACAATAAGGAGATGCAAGAAAGAGTAGATGAGTAGAAAAAAAACAAAAGATGATATAATTTCACAAATAAAATATGGAACAAGACATCCTTGGAAGGCAGTCTTGAGGGTAATAAAAAGAGGATCACGTGTAGAAGGATATATAAAGGATAAAGGTGTATATATTGCAGTATTAGGAACAACTTTAGATGTTTCATTAGTGATAGATGTTTTGTTGTTGATTTTACCTGAATACTCCATAATGGCAGCGTTAAGTAAAATATTTTTTAGTTATATCTTCTCATTAATAATACTTATTTTTATAATAATAGTAGGAGAAGAGATATATTCAATTTATAAGTTGATTTCTAAAATGCGTAAATAAAAAAGATTATTTAGATGTTGATATAAAAGAAAATGTTGTATTAAAATATTTTATTGATAGGAAGTGCATTTATAATGAATGAATTAAACAGTAATAATTTTGAATATAAAAGAAATGTAGTTTTGTATGGTATTATGGGATTATGTATAGGTGATGCTCTTGGGGTACCAGTTGAATTTTTATCTAGAGAAAGTCTTAAAAAGAAACCAGTTGAAGAAATGTTAGGGTATGGAACTCATAATCAACCACAAGGGACATGGTCTGATGATACATCATTAACATTAGCTTTAATTGATGCACTTATAGAAGAAAACTACACCACAGAAAAAATAGGTGGAAAATTTATAGATTGGTACTATAAAGGGAAGTATACACCACATGGCGAAGTTTTTGATATTGGAATAGCTACGAGAAAAGCTTTAGATAAAATTAAAAATGGGGTTAAAGCTGAGGAGGCTGGTGGAAAAACAGAATATGATAATGGGAATGGATCATTAATGAGAATTTTACCATTAGCTTTCTATTTAATAGATGAAGAAGATATAGAAAAGAGAGTTAAGATAATATATGAAGTATCTGGAATAACACATGGACATATACGTTCAAAGGTTGCTTGCCATATGTATGTTGAAATGGCAATAAATCTTATTAAGGGAAAGGATCTTTTTGAATCTTATATTAATATGGTAAGGGCTTTAAAGGAATACTATAAAAATAAGTTAAGTGAAGAGGAATTAGAGATATTTCATGATTTATTTAGCGAAAAAATAGGAAATAAAAATGAGAATAACATAGAATCATCAGGGTATGTTATACATACTTTAGAAGCATCTATATGGTGTCTTTTAAATACAACATCTTATAAGGAAGCTGTTTTGAAAGCAGTAAATTTAGGTGAAGATACAGATACAACAGCAGCAGTAACTGGAGGACTTGCAGGAATATATTATGGATTTCATGGAATTCCAATAAAGTGGATTGTTTGTACAGCAAAGACAGATGAAATATATGATTTGTGTAATAAATTGTATAGAAAATGTTTTGAACTGAATTAATATAAAAATAAGGTAGGATCATCTTTAGTCCTACCTTGATTTGTAAAATTAACAATCTACATGATTAAGTGCTTCAACAAGAGCCATAATAGTTAGTGATTGACCATAAGCCATTGGAGCTATAATAATGTTTTTGTAATGATCTTTATTATATCCCATTCCAGTACCACCAGATACATTTAGTACAGTACCATCTTTTTCAATGTTGTTACAAATTGCTTCAATAGCTTTTTTGCCAGCAGGTTTAAATGAATCATCTAATATTCCAAGTCTAATTCCTGTTAATATACCAGCAGCAATTGCAGCAGAACCAGAGACTTCTTCATAACTAGTAGAATCATCTATGACAGTATGCCATAATCCAGATTTTGATTGATACTTAACTAATGTATTTACTTGAGCCTTAAATGTATCAACTAAGAATTTTTTAAGGCCAGGATTCATTTTGCCATCAAACATTTCAATGTAATCTAAAATTCCAAATGTAAACCATGAATTACCTCTACACCAGAAAATCTCACCAAAGTTACTATTTTCGTTAAAACTCCAACCATGATAGAATAAACCAGTTTTCTTATCATATAAGTACTTTATATGAATAAGTACTTGATGAATTGATTCATCAATCCATTCTTTTTTGTTATATTTTTGCCCCATTCTATTTAAGAATAAAACAGTCATAAATAAAGTATCTATCCACATTTCACTTTCGTTTAATCTAACACCTTGTCTATCACCATTTGCACTAGTTACATGTTGGAACCCACCTTCTTTAGTTCTTGGAAGACAATTCATAAGCCAATTAGCCCATTTTAAGCAAAGGTTTTCAAAATCTGCATTATGACTTACATCCAATAAGTTAATTAATGTTAATAATGGAGCTGTAGTATTTATGTTTTTTGATGGAAGCCCATTTTCTATATTAGTTTTATACCAATTAGTTAAGAAATCTAAGTATTTTTTACTTTTGTCATGCTTGTCTAATTTTAATAAACCATATAAGCCAACTCCTTGTGGCCAATCCCATTCTTGAATTCCAAAATCTCTTGGGAACATTCCAATAGCTTCGCCACCTTCTTTGGTTAACTTTTCTTCATCAACTGGGCGATCTAGGTTTAGAAGTTTATCAACTACTAAATCAAGTTTAGTACGTATTTCTTTTTCTGTTAATTTCATAATATACCACCTCGTAAAGTTATTATTAAAGAGAATTATAAATAATGCTCTTAAGTTTTTTTATTTTTATGAGTTTAATAATTAATAAATAAGTAACCGATATGATAGTTTATTATAGATTAAATGTAAATGTAAAAATTATAATTGTTAGAATAAATTATCCAATAATAGTATTAAATTGATTTATATTCTTAATTCAAATTATACAGCACAAAACAAAATAAATCTATACATAAACAAAATAAAGTAAAGAAGAAAATATATAAAAAACCATATAAAATTTAAAGTTGTTAAAAGGATGAAGTTGATAAAACATTGAATTTATCGTAATTAGTAGCATTTTAAGAAAGAAAATTAATAAATTTGAAATTTGTTTATTTATGTGGTATTTCAAAAATGAAACAAAGAAAAATATTGAGTTTTAAGAAAATAGAGTATATGATTTAAGTATGAAAAATATATTTTAAGTGAGGGGAAAATTATGAGAATTGGAATTAGAGGACATGATATTGGAGATTATGAATTAGATAAAATAGGTGAGATAATGCAAAACAAAGGCCTTAAAAGTGTTCAGTTTGTGCCAAAAAAAATTATTTCTGAATTTGAAATTGCTAAAGGCAGTTATACACCAGGAATGGCTCAATATATAAATGATATCTTGAATAAATATGATGTTAACATTAGTATTCTTGGATGCTATATAAATTTAGCTAACCCTGATGATAATGAACTTAATGATTTATTGGAAAGTTTTAAAGAACATATACGTTTTGCAAAATATTTAGGATGCAGCATAGTGGGAACAGAAACAGGAGCGCTTAATAAAGAATATGTTTATACAGAAAAAAACAATACAGAAGAAGCATTTCAGAGGTCTTTGAATTCAATAAAAATACTTGTAGAGGAAGCTGAAAAATTTGGAGTTTTAGTTGGAATAGAAGGAGTTACAAAACATGTAATGAATACACCAGAAAGATTAAAAAGAGCAATTGATAGTGTTAATTCAAATAACTTACAAGTTATATTTGATCCTATCAATTTTATTGATGAAAGTAATTATGATAAGCAGGATGAAATAATAGAAAAATCTTTTGAGTTATTTGGAGATAAAATAGTAGTTATACATGCAAAAGATTTTGTATATAAGGATGGAAAAGTACAACAGGTTTCAATTGGTAAGGGAAAATTTAATTATCCATTATTATTATCTTTAATAAAAGAAAGAAAACCACATATAGATATAGTTTTAGAAGATACAATACCTGAGGATTTAGATTCAAGTATAAAATATATAGTAGAAACTTATAAAAGATTGTAAGTTTGTGGGAAAGTGTAGAAATAATAAAATTCTATGCTTTTTTCTTATAGCAATAGATGAAATTCATTTATATAATTTACACAAGCAAGTATAGAAATAAGTCGAAACAAAACAAAGAAGTAACAAAAATCAAACAAAAACAAAGGAAAATAAAAGAAAAAATGGTGAAAAATATTGACTTTATGTCGGAATAAAAGTAATATGGAAACATAAGGAATGTAAATGTTTTAAGTAATCGATAACAAAAAAGATAATTGCTTTATATTCGTTTGGGAAATGTTAACGAATTAATATAATTTAAAGAAATAAAAATTTTCATATATTTAGGAGGAAATATGAGTAAGAATGATGGAAAGTTAAGATTTATAAATTATTTTTCATATGGAATGACTGACTTTATAGGAGCAGGAGCATTTGCATTAACAGGGGCATGGTTATTATATTTTTATACAACATTTTGTGGACTAACTCCAATTGAGGCTAGTTCGATATTTGCATTTGCTCGTATAGTGGATGCAGTAGCAAGTCCAACTATGGGATTTATCACAGATAATTTTCATAAAACAGCTCTCGGAAGAAAATTTGGAAGACGTAAGTTCTTCTTGCTAGCAGCAATTCCGTTAATCATTATATATAGTGCTATTTGGATAAGTGGATTTTCATATTTATACTATTTAACAACATATATTGCTTTTGAAGTAGTGTATACAATGGTATTAATCCCTTATGATACACTAGCTGCAGAAATGACATCTGACTTCAAAGTGCGTGCTAAACTTACAAGTGCAAGAATGTATATAGCGCAATTTTCAGCATTCTTAGCAGCATTTATCCCAGGAAGACTTATAAATGTATTGGGAAAGGAATCATCAACATCATTTTTAATTGCAGCTGGAATATTTACAGTGATATTTGTATGTGTTTTAATTTTAGTATATCTATTTACTTGGGAAAGGTCTTTAGAAGAAATAGAAATTTTAGAATCGAGACATTCTAAGGAAAAACTATCGTTTTTGCAAAATATAGAAAAAATATATATAGATTTAGCTACTACTCTTAAGATTAGAACATTTAGGGCACATTTAGGAATGTATCTTGGAGGGTATTTAGCACAAGATACTTTTAATGCAGTGTTTACTTATTTTATAGTATTTGCTTTATTCAAAGGGGCTGTTGTAGCTTCAAACTTACTATCAATTATGTATATATTCCAAATTGCTGGAGTTGCAATAGCCACTTATTGTACAATTAAGTTAAGTCCAGGTGGTGCGTTTAGAGTTGTTTCATCAATCTTTTTAGTAGCTATTGTAGGATATTTAATTGTATATGGAACAATTCCAGATAGTTTTATAGCTTTATATTGTGTATCTGCTTTAGCTGGTCTTGGAAGAGGGGGAATAAATTTTGTTCCATGGAATAACTATACTTTCGTACCAGATGTAGATGAGATAGTATCTGCTGATAGAAGAGAAGGAGTTTTTGCTGGATTTATGAGTCTTCTACGTAAGGCTTCACAAGCACTAGCTGTTTTCTTAGTTGGTGTTGTACTTCAAAAATTCAACTTTACTTCAGGGGCAGAAACACAACCACAAGAAGCTTTAACAGCTATGGCAGTAATATTAATAGCTGTGCCAGCAGTATTGCTTGTTTTTGGTTTTATTTCATCATTAAAGTTTAAAGTAAATCATGAAACTCATGAAGTTCTTAAGAAAGAAATACAAAGATTAAAAGATGGTGGTTTAAAATCTGATGTGGATGAAAAAACTCGTAAGATTGTTGAAGAGTTAACAGGATTAGATTATGACCATGTATGGGGAAATAATAAAGTTGGTTATAGAAACTGGAGAAGATTTAAAGAAAATCAAAGGAAATAATAAATAGAAGCCTGATTGGATATAGAAAAATGTGTCATTCACATTTTTGTAGTGTCCAAGCAGGCTTGGCTTTTTTTTGTGCTCAAATTTGTAGTTTTAAGATTATTTTAGATTAAATACATTAGTTAATTCTGTAGAAACAGGACTATTATCTGGATTAGTATCCATAATATCTTTCATGAAAGCCCACCATTTCTTACATGCTTCTGTTTCAGCAACTTGATTCCATAATTCTTCGCTTTCCATTTCCACATAAGAAAATAGGTAATTAGTCTCTTTATCGTGAAAAATTAAGTAGGTTGATGCTCCATGATCTTTTAATTCTTTCACAAGTTCTGGCCAAATTTCAGTATGCCTTTTTTCATATTCTTTTTCTTTACCTTCAAATAATTTCATTTTAAATGCTTTTTGTATCATAAAAATTCTCCTTTAAAAAAATATAATATATTTATATTATAAACCTTTACAAAAAAAGCAGTCAACAATTAACTTGGTTTCATATTGTGTTATCTGTGTTAATTTGGTATATTTAAGTTGGAATTATTAAAATCCAAGTAAAAATGCATTGATAGATTATTTGATGTATGATTATCAAAAAAATATTAAATATGCTGAATATATAAGGAGGAAATAAAATGTTACCTAGAGAAAGGTTAGAAATTATTAAAGAAATAGCTCTAAAAGAAAAAAAAGTATATGTGTCAAAGTTAAGCGAAAAGTTTGAAGTAACAGAGGAAACAATAAGAAGAGATTTAGAAAAATTAGAATTGCAAGGAATAGTTACTAGAAGTTATGGTGGTGCTATATTAAATGTTGAAAAAACAAATGAAGATGTACCATTTTATAAAAGGTCGAAGACCAATATAGAAAACAAAAAATATATTGCAGCAAAAGCTATAGAATTTATTAAAGAAGGAACCACAATAGTTGCAGATTGTAGTTCAACAGTTCTTGAAACACTAAAGTTAATTAAAGAAAGAAAAGATGTAACAGTTATAACTAATTCAGTAGAAGTGTTACAAGAACTTAACCAATCAGAATTAAATATTATATCAACTGGTGGAGGTCTAAAACCAAGATCTTTATCATTACAAGGACCAATAACTCAAAATACAATAAGAAAATACAATGTAGACATAGCTTTTGTAAGTTGTAAAGGTATGGATTTTGAAAAAGGTATATTGGATTCAAATGAAGCAGAAGCAGAAATTAAGAGGGCTATGATTAAACAATCTAATAAAGTTATTTTATTGGTTGATCATACAAAATATGATAAAACATCTTTTGTGAAATTATTTGATTATGAGGATATAGATTATATAATTACTGATGGTGAGCCAAAAGAAGAATGGATGAATCTATTACGTTCTAATAATATAGAGATTATATATTAAGAAAATCATATTCTAGTTTTTAATGTGTTTTGTAAAGTTAATTGCTATATGAGAAAAAGCTTAATAAAAAGAATGAAAGTTAATATAGTTTTTAGGAGATGTATATATGGATAATGGGAAAGTTATAAAAGTATATATTGCAGGTGATTCAACAGTACAAACATATGATAAAAGCCACATACCACAAGCAGGATGGGGACAATTTATTGATAGTTATTTTAAAACAAATATCAACTTTATAAATCATTCAATGGCTGGAAGAAGTTCAAAATCTTTTGTTAAAGAAGGAAGATTGAATTCTATTTTAGATGCAATAGAAGAGAAAGATTACTTGCTAATTCAAATGGGGCATAATGATGCAGCTAAAGATAAACCTGAAAGATATACCAAACCTTATGATGAATACAAAGAATATTTAAAAATGTATATAGATGGAGCTAGAAAAAAAGGGGCTATTCCAATATTGATTACACCAGTAGCAACACTAAATTTTGATGGGAAACAATTTGTTAATGATTTCCATGAATATTGTAATTCTATGAAAGAACTTGCGATGGAGAAAAAGGTAAAGTGTATTGATCTTATGGAAAATAGTTTAGAATATTTTACATCTATAGGATATGATGAAACATATACTCTCTTTATGGTTTCATCAAACGGAACTGATTATGCTCATTTTAATCAAAAAGGAGCTAAGAGGATAGCTGATATTGTTTCAAAAGAATTAGTAAAGGTAGATAATATTTTTTTAAATTATATAAAATAATTATATGGTTGTTCTTATTGTGAACTAGGAAACCAAAATCCACACTTTAAATTTAAGTGTGGATTTTTATTTGTTTTTCTTTCTTTATTTATAAAGTTGTTGAGTTTTTTTGGAAATGAGTATAAAATTTATATGAGAAGTTTATTCATAAATGGAAAATAGTGAAAGGAAATGTGTGGTTATGAAAGATGTATGTTTAATTATTAATGGAATGGAAGCAATTTTAGATAATGGATTAATACATATTGAAATTAACAAAAGAGGATCAGTTTCATCTTTGATAAAGAATGGGAAAGAGTTAGTGAGTAACTTAGTAGGAGCAGATGGAGATGTAAATAAAAATAGAACATTCTATTTAGATTATCATGCAAATGGTAAGTTCAGAGATTTTACACCTAGTGAACTTAAGGTTATAAAACAAAAAGAAGATTTTGTTCACATTGTATATATTGACAAAACAAGTTTGCTTTATGCCGAATATCATATGATTATGAAATCTAATGTTAGTGGGTTGTATTCATATGTAATTGTAGAGAATAATTGTAAGGAAAAGCTTACTTTAAGCGAATTACGTACTGTATATAGAATGGGATTGAAGAATTTTTACATGGCATATAATGTTGAAAGAATAGGAAGACAACCTACTCATATTGAATTGGAAAAAAAGATCAAGCTTCAAGATGAAACTTATAAATATGAAGATGGAGAAGTATATTCGAAATATGATTATGCAGGATATTATAAAGATAATAAACTTTGGGGACAGTATGGAGATGAATTTGGAGCATGGTTCATACCTGTAAGTACAGAGTATTATCCAAGTGGACCCATGAAACAAGAACTTTTAATTCATTATGATGGAATAATATTAAATTATATGACAGGTGCACATTTTGGAACTGGTGCATTTGATGTGCCAAAGGAATGGAAAAAACTTTATGGACCATGGTTATTTTATATAAATGATGGAACAGAAGAAGAAATAATAAATGAAGCTATTAAAGTAGCTGATGAGCAAGAAAAACAATGGCCATATTCTTGGATGGAAGAAAAATTATATCCAATTAAAAGAAGTATAGTTAAAGGAAAATTGGTGTCATCAGATGGACGAGTTACTGATAAGTCAGTAGTTGTTCTTGCTAAAGAGGGTGGAGAATTTTTAAGACAAAAAGGTGATTATATTTTTTATGGTAATGCTGATGATAATGGGAATTTTGAGATTCATAATGTAAGACCAGGAAAATATACACTTTATGCTTATGCAACTCATGGAACAATAACAAGACAATTAGAAAAGAACAATATAAATGTAGAGTTAAGTGAAATGAATTTAGGAGATGTGATTTGGGAAGCTCCAAAATATAATAATTTACTTTGGCAAATTGGACAATCAAATAGAGAGTCTTCTGAGTTCAAATTTGGAAACGAACTTAGAAATTATAAATGGAAGACTATGTTACCATCTGAACTGGAATTTAAAATTGGTGAAAGTAAAGAATGTGATGAGTGGTATTATGCGCAGCCTAAGGATTCAAAATGGAATATCAAATTTAATTTAGATAAAAAGTTTAAAGGAAAAATACATTTAACAGTGGCATTAGCAGCAGCAACAACATATCAAATAGGATTAAAAAATTCACCATGTCTTATTATTAAAGTTAATGACAATGTTATAAAGAAGGCAGAATATGAAAATGATACAACAGTCTATAGAAGTGCTGTTAAAAGTGGAAGGTATCATCTAGAAGAAATCGATTTCTGTGGAGATTTATTACATGATGGAGAGAATGTGATTACGTTTGAAAGTATTGATGGTGCATTTATGTATGATACGATTCTTTTGGAAACTGATGAATCAGGGACATGCCTTACAATAGATCAGATGATAAAAAATTATAAAATGTCAGGATATATAAGCGACAAGGTGTATTTAGAATTGAAAAAAACTCTAGAAAAAGTTAACAATATAGAAGAAATTAATTTAATAGAAGAGATTATTCAATCAATAGAGTTTAATTGTGATGTTAAGGAAGCAATAAAAACAAATATAAAAACTATAAAAAATAAGTAAAATCAATCCATGTACAAGTATGTACACGAGATATATTAAGGAGTGATTATATATGAACACAATTTATAGATGTTTTCCAGGTGGAAAATTCAAGGTATTAACCCTAAGTTATGATGATGGAAGAGAAGGAGATAGAAAATTAGTTGAAATCTTCAATAAGTATGGAATTAAAGGAACTTTTCATTTAAATTCAGGCTTAATAGATAGATATGAACCATTAATAAGCGATACTTATGGAGGAAGAATTCAAAGAGATGAAATGCAAGAATTATACAAAGGGCATGAAATAGCTTGTCATACATTTACTCATCCAACTATAGAAAGATGCCCAATGTCACAAGTAGTAATGCAGGTTATAGAAGATAGAAAAGAATTAGAAAAAATATTTAAATATCCTGTGAGGGGGTTATCTTATCCTAATGGATCTTATAATGATGAAATAAAAAGCATGTTACATCATGTGGGAATAGAATATTCTAGAGTTGTTGGAAATACTGATAATTTTTCCATTCCAAAGGATTTCTATGAATGGAAGGCAACTTGTCATCATAATCATAATCTACTTAAACATGCAGAGGAATTTATTGCACTAAATAAAAAGCAATATTTATATATGTTTTATGTTTGGGGACATAGTTTTGAATTTGGTAGAGATGACAATTGGGGACTTATGGAGGAATTTTGTGAGAAAATAGGTGGGAGAGATGATACCTGGTATGCAACTAATATTGAAATAGTTGACTATATGAAAGTTTGTGATAATTTACAATTTTCTATGGAAGGAGATTTTGTATATAATCCTTCAGCGCAATCAGCATGGATTAGTATAAATAATACAATTTATGAGATTCCAGGCGGAAAACAAGTATTTTTTCATAATTTATAAAAAATATTACGGATATATTATATTTGGGGTTTAAAAATAAGAAATTGGAAGAATTAACAAAAAACAAAATAAATAAAGAAAAACCCACTAGAATATATTGACTTGCAAGGTAAAAGGAGGTAATATTTACTTAAAAGAGAATGTAAATGTTTAAAGTAATCGTTAACTGTAATTGAATGCTATTTGTTGTGTTTGTGATTGGATTTGAAATCGATCACAAACACAAATGTTATAAATGAAAAAAATGATAGTGCAATAATAACTAATAAATATGTAATAAGAAAAATAGAAATTAGGGGATGGTTAATATGTCAACATACACTGCAGATAGGAAACTTACATTAATAAATAAAATTGGATTTTCATCCTATCAATTGAATTCGGTTACAGATGTTTTGATAAGTGCATGGCAAATGTATTTTTACACAACTTTTTGTAATATATCTATAGTTTCGGTTACACTTGTTCTTACTATAGGTAAGATTATAACTGCAATAGTAACTCCAATGGTTGGTTATATAAGTGATAACCTATATAAAACTAAATTTGGTAAACGTTTTGGAAGAAGAAAAGGACTTCTTTTGATAGGAATACCAGTAAAAATACTTACTTTCCCATTATATTGGATACCTAATATGCCAACTGCATATTATTGCACAATAATAATTGCTATATCATTTGTAAGCCCTTTTCTTACTGTTCCACAGGGAACTTTTGCAGCAGAGATGTCAAAGAATTCAACTGAGCGTGCTCAATTAACAGGGCTAAACCAAATGGCTGCAGCAGTAGCAGGAATAGCATCTTCAATGTTTACAGTAAAGTTATTTAGCATGTTTGGAGAAAATAATGCAAGTACATTTTTTATAGCAGCTTTAATATATGATGTTATAGCACTTATAGCACTTATCTTTTTTTATGTATCAGTTTATGAACGTCCAGTAGATGAATCAAAAGTTCAAATTACTAGAGAAAAACCTTCATTAATAAATGGAACAATAAAAATATTTAATAATTTTAAATCAGCAATTAGATTAAAAGCTTATAGACATTATCTTGAAATGTATTTATCAGAGCAAATGTTTAGGTCTTTAGCAGGTACAATAAATACGTATTTTATAGTTTTTGTATTACTTTTAAATCCAAAGACAGTATCAGTTTCAACTAGTGTAGGATTTGTATTTGGAATAATGTTTTTAACTTTCTATATGTGGTTAACAGCAAAAACTACAGGTACATTTACTTATAGGATAGGTGGAGTAGCAACAATATTGGTTCTTTTGTGTTTTGGATATCTTGGTTTATTCAGACCAGCGCATACAGAATTGTATTTGTTAATTTTAACAGTTGCTTTGAATTTTGGGAAAACAGGACTTGTTAATTCAGCACAATTCCTATTTACTTTTATACCAGATGTAGATGAAATATTAACAGGAAAGAGAAGAGAAGGATCATATGCTGGGGTTAATAGTTTCTTAGATGTACTGTTTACTACACTTGAAGTGTTTATCGTTGGAGTACTTTTAGAAGCTACAGGTTTTGTAAAAAATGCAACCACTCAACCTCAATCTACTATAGATGCTTTATTAATTTTATATGTTATTGTTCCAATAATATTAGTCTTAATTGGTATAAGGGTATCTTATAAATTTAAACTAACTGTAGAAAACCATAAAATATTAGAAGCTGAAGTTGACAGATTGAAAAATGGTGGCTCTAAATTAGATGCAACTGAAGAAGTTAAAGCATTAGTTGAAGAGTTAACTGGATTCAGCTATGAAAAGTGTTGGGGAAACAATGAATTATTAGATTATGAAAATAAGAAAGAACTTAAAGAAGCATTATCATAGTATGAGATATAAATAAACAGTGTGAAAAGTTACACAAATTATTAATGACTTGGAGGGAATATAGTGCCAAAAGTAAAATGGTTAGATGAATTACCTAAATCTAAATGTAATGTAACATGGGGAATGCCATGGGAAAAAGGTGAGTTAAAAAAAGGAGATAATTTAACAATAAGAAATAAGAATGGTGAAGATTTAAGTCTTCAAAGTTGGCCTTTAGCTTATTGGCCAGATGGAAGTATAAAATGGAGTGCACAATCTGCAATTTTTGATGGTAATAGTGATAAAACATATGAAGTTATAAAGATAAGTGAGCCACTTAATCATAAAAGTTTCATTAAAATTAAAGAAGATGAAAATAGTATTACTGTGGATACAACTAAAATGATATGCAAAGTAAATAAAAATGGACAAGATATTATTGAAGAAGTATTAATTGATGGGAAAAGAGTTAATGCAGGAGGAAGATTAGTTGCTATAAATGAACTAAGAGATAAAGATACTCGAAAGTATGAAAAATATTATAGCAAAATTGAAAATGTGGAAATAGAACAAGAAGGGCCATTAAGAGTAGTAATTAAAGTAAGTGGAGTACATGAAAACAAAATAAGAGAATGGCTTCCATTTACCATTAGACTGACTTTTTCATTAGGATTATCAGATTTTAAAATTACTCATACATTTTTTTATGATGGAAATCCCGAAACTGATTTTATTAAAGGGTTAGGATTGGAATTTAAATTAAATTTACATGGAAACGATTTTAATAAACATGTTAGGTTTGCGCTGGAAGAAGGAATTTATTCAGAACCAGCTAAATTGCTTTTGACACGATTCTATCACAAGGAAAATAAGGAATATGAAAAGCAAATTAATGGTGAATTTGTAAATATAGATAAAGCAGATAAAGGATTAGTAGAAGCAGCAGAACAAAATGCTATTTGGAATGATTTCAAACTTGTACAAGACTCCGCTAACCATTATAAAATTATAAAGAGAAGTGATGAAGGTTTAAGCTATATTGATGTGATACATGGAAATAGAGCTAATGGACTTATGTATATTGGTGCTGAAAATTGTGGATTAGCTTTAGGATTAAAGAATTTTTGGCAAAGGTTCCCTTCAGCTTTAGAAGTAACCAAGCTTGCTGGAGAAGAGACAAGAGCAACATTATGGTTATGGGATACTTCAGTTCAGTCTATGGATTTAAGACATTATTCTAATAATCATCATATGGTAGCATATGAAGGTTTTGAGGAAATAAGATCAACACCAGTAGGGATTGCAAATACAAGTGATATTTACATTAGTTGTTATAGTGGCTTAGAATCTAATACTAAATTAAAAGATATTGCAAAGGAATGGCAAAACAATTCTTTATTAATATGTGAACCAGAATATTATTACAATACTAAAGCTGCAGGTAAATGGGGGCTTCAGGACAAAAAAAATGAACTTAAAAAATTCTTTGAAGAGCAACTAGATAATAATTTTGAGTTTTATAAGAATGAAGTAGAACAACGTAGCTGGTATGGATATTGGAATTATGGAGATGTAATGCATACTTATGATGGAGTGAGACATCAATGGAGATATGATTTAGGTGGATATGCATGGCAAAATACAGAATTGGTACCTAATATTTGGCTGTGGTATCAATTCTTCAGAACTGGAAATAGAGATGTATTTAAAATGGCTGAAGCCATGACAAGACATAATAGTGAAGTTGATGTTTACCATTTTGGAAATTATAAAGGGTTAGGCTCTAGGCATAATGTAATACATTGGGGATGTAGCTGTAAGGAAATACGGATTAACATGGCTATACTTCATAAGTATTATTACTATCTAACCGCTGATGAGAGGCTTGGAGAATTATTATCTGAAATGAAAGATGCTGATAAAGCTACTGAAGAATTAGAACCATTAAGAGGATTTTTTCCAAATAGTAAGTTGAAAACACATATAAGAACAGGGCCTGATTGGTCTGCTTTTTGTTCAAATTGGGAAGCTGAATGGGAAAGAAATGAAAATGAAGAATATAAAAATAAGATTCTGGTAGGACTGGAAAATATAAAAGAGTTGCCAATGAGATTGCTATCTACTCCAGCTTGTGGATATGATGCTAAATCATCAAGGTTAACTCATCTAGATGAAAGAGCAACAGGGGAATATCATATGATGATTTCTTTTGGAGCGCCTCAGATTTGGATTGAAATAGCAGAACTACTAGAAGACGAAACATTTAAAGATATGATTTCTGAATTTGGTGAATTTTATATGTTATCAGATGATGAAAAGAGAAAAAGAACAAATGGGAAGCTTAGCAATAAGTGTTTTAGTTGGCCAATGTTTGCTACAGGAATGGTTGCTTATGCCTCAAATAGAAATAAGAATCCAAAATTAGCTGAAAAAGCATGGAGATTATTATTTAAAGAGTTGAATCAAGATACTAAGAAGATGATATCTATAGATTCAATTAATTCATGGAAAAGAATAGTTGAAGATCCTAAGGTAACAACTAATTGTGTTTCACAATGGAGTATAAATGTTATTATGTGTCTTGAATTGATAGGAGATATGATTCCAGAAGATCTTATAAAGATTTAATTTATATATTAATGAAACAATATTAAAAGAATGAAGGGAGAAAGACTATGACAGGACTTCCATTTCAAAAAATAATAGAATTCACTGAATGCATTACTGAATTTGTTATGTTAAATATAATGTGGTTTGCAGGTTGTCTTTTGGGAGGAATTGTTTTTGGGTGGGCTCCAAGTACAGTTGCATTATTGACTGTATTTAGAGATAAGATAATGAAGAAAGATTATCAAGGAGCAATAAGTTCTTTTTGGACAACATACAAAAAGGAATTTAAAAAATCCAATATACTAGGGGCTATATGTGTGCTGTTTTTACTTATAGTAAGTATAAATAAAGCAAATTTTGATGCACAACCAGAACTAATATTTTTAATATTGTCTACAGTATCAACAGTTGCAAGAATATTCATTTTTGGAATAGTTCTGTATATGTTTCCCTTATATGTACATTATGATATGGAACTTAAAAAGTATTTTTTCACAGCTATTAATTTGTTAGTTGCAAAGCCATTTGTAACAATATGTATTGCCATTTGGACTTTACTTGCATATTTGATGGTAGCTAGTATGCCAGCTATAATAGCTGTATTAGGAATAAGTTTGTATTTTTATGGAATAATGGCTATTAACTATCAATTTTTTATGCGAAATGAAATGAGATTAAGAGCAGAAAATTCCAAATAGAAATCTAGTTATGTTCACAAAAGGGATATGAAATAAATATTTACAATATCCCTTTTTAAATATACTTAATATTAAAGGAGTGGTAGCTAAAAATGAAAAAATAAAGATGCACTAAAAAAAGAACAACATGAAGAGGTAAAAGACAAAAAAATTTCATCTTAAAGTAATGGTTTACATTTCCCGGTAATCAATTTTAAATTTAAAATTTTTAATATAAAAGGAGAGGTAAAAATATGAAAAATAAAAAAATTGCTCTTATTTTAGTTGGAATATTATCTACAAGTATATTAGCAGGATGTGGTAGTTCAAAGAGCTCGTCAAGTAGCGCAGATGATAAAAAGATAACAATAATGGCTCCGGTAGTATCTGCAGATCCACCAGCAGCTGATAATCAATTAGAAAAGAAGCTTGAAGAACTAACAGGTTATGATGTAGAAATTACTTGGGTACCAAATAGTTCCTATGCTGATAAAGTATCAATAACAATGGCTTCTGATAATGTTCCAGAACTTATGGTTATACAAGGAAAAGATGCAGCAACAATAAGTAATGTTAAAAAGGGAGCATTTTGGAAATTAGATGATTACTTAAAAGATTATGATAATTTATCAAAATATGATGAACAACTTAGACTAAATGCTTCTTTTAATGGAGATACTTATGGAGTATATCGTAAAAGGGATGTTATCCGTTCTAATGTAGCAATTAGAAAAGATTGGTTAGACAAGCTAGGACTAAAAGTTCCAACTACTATTGAGGAATTTAATAATGTATTAGATAAATTTACAAATGGTGATCCAGATGGAAATGGAGTTAATGATACAACAGGGATGGTAATACCAAAATGGCCAGGAGCATTAAATTCAAATAGCCCATTCGATCAGATGGCAGTTTGGTTTGGAGCACCAAACACAACCATTATTAAAGATGATAAAGTAGTTCCAGATTTCATGACTGATGAATATATGAAATCTTTGGATTATTTCAAAATGCTATATGATAAGGGGTATATGAATAAGGATTTTGCTGTTTTAGATTCAAATAACTGGGATGATCCATTTGTTAATGGAAAAGCTGGAATTTTAGTTGATACTCAATCAAGAACTATGGATAAATTAGCTAAAAAAATGATTGAGAAATATGGAGATGATGGCAAACATGGTGATTCATATATAACCATGGTAGGAGATATAACAACAGATGCTGGTGATCATATATTACCAACTACTGGATATTCAGGAATGCTTATGGTACCAAAGCAAAGTGTAAAAGATGAAAAACATCTTAAAAAAGTTTTAGATTTTATGGATAAGCTTAATTCAAAAGATGTTACCTATCTTTTGAATAATGGTATTGAAGGTACTTATTATGAAATGAAAGATGGTAAATATACACCTACAACTGACAAAACATTATTAAATGATATAGCTGCATATTCACAATTATCAACTAATACTCAATCTTTTGATATTTTAAAGGTGGAATATGACAATAAGTTAGAAGCAGATAGAAATGAAATAATGAAAAATGGTGAAAAGAAGGCTGTATTTGATCCATGTGCTTCACTAATTTCAGATGTGTATGCTTCAAAGGGGGCCCAATTACAAAATATTATGAGTGATGCTAGAATCCAATATATTGCTGGACAAATAGATAAAGATGGATATAAGGCAGCTCAAAAGCAATGGCTAAGTACAGGTGGGCAAGAATATATAGATGAGTTAACAAAATTGTATAATGAAAAAATAAAAAAATAGCATATTCAATTAATCAAGAAAGAAGTGATTTCTTTCTTGATTATAAATAAGTATAAGAAAGGAAGTGGATTACATGAATAACAGCGCAATAAGTACAGAATTAGATAAAGTAAAAATTTCGTCAAAAAAGAAAACTAGTTTAAAAGATCAAATAATGTATAATAAATGGTTATATATTATGCTAATTCCAGGGATAATATATTTTGTAGTATTCAGATTTGCACCTATGTGGGGGTTAACTATAGCTTTCAAAGATTATTCTCCTTATTTAGGTTTTTGGAATAGTCAATGGATTGGATTTGAGTATTTTAAAGATTTTTTTGCAAGTCCTGATTTTACAAGATTACTATCAAATACATTAGTACTTGGTGTATTAAATGTTACTATAGGATTTTCCTTTCCTATTATATTGGCACTACTACTTAATGAATTAAGGCTTGAGATATATAAAAAATGTATTCAAACAGCTATATATGTTCCTCACTTTGTGTCATGGACAATTGTTGCAAGCATATCTGTAATTTTATTAACAACAGATACTGGAGCATTAGCAAATTTATTTTCAAGTATTACAGGGCATCAAGTAAATGTACTTACAGAACCAGGATTCTTCAAACCTATGATTGTTATACAAGGTATATGGAAAGAAAGTGGATATGGTACAATCATTTATTTGGCAGCTTTAGCTACTGTTGATATAGAACAATATGAAGCTGCAATTGTTGATGGAGCTGGAAGATTTAGAAGAGTTATTAGTATTACTTTACCAGCCATAAAAAATACAATAGTAATAATGTTAATTCTTAAATGTGGAGCATTTTTATCTACAGGATTTGATCAAATATTCTTGATGACCAATTCATTAAATCGTATGGCAGCAGATGTGTTTGATACCTATGTTTATCAAGTTGGTATAACACAAGGAGCATATAGTTATGCTACTGCAGTTGGATTGTTTAAATCTGTAGTTGGCGTTGTTTTGGTACTTGGATCTAATATGCTTGCTAAGAAAATTGATCCTGATAGTGGAATTTATTAAGGTAGGGGGAGATGTGAATGTTTAAAATTAAAAGAGAAAAAGATAAATTTAATACCCCTGCTGGAAGAGTGTTTGATGTTTTTAATGTAATTATATTAGGGATATTTGGATTTGCAACACTAGTACCATTTTTGTTTGTTATAGCAGGGTCATTTGCTACTGAAACAGAATTAACAACAAGGCACTTTTTCCTAATTCCTCAAACTTTTACTACAGAAGCGTATTCATATATTTTTGAAACAGGGAATGTTATGAGGAGTTTATTTAACACAATAGGAGTCACTGTTGTTGGAACTATAGTGCAATTGATAGTTACATTTACTATGGCATATCCTCTTTCAAGAAAATATCTAAGAGGAAGATCATTCTTATTAAAATGTATTACTATAACTTTGGTTTTTAGTGGTGGAATGATTCCAACATACTTGGTTGTTAAATCATTAGGTTTGTTAGATTCTTATTGGGCATTAATATTACCAATAGCGATAAATCCATTTAACTTGATTATTATAAAAAATAATTTTCAGGAGTTTCCTGAGGAATTAATAGAGGCTGCTAAAATAGATGGGTGTTCAGAAATAAAGATATTCTTAAAGATAGTATTACCTTTATCAATGCCAACAGTAGCTACATTTACATTGTTTTATGCTGTAGGTATTTGGAATGATTTCTTTAACGCATTTTTATATATAAATGATAGTGCAAAATGGACATTGCAAATAATCTTGCGTCAAATCACATTAATGTCAGATGTATCCACTAATGGAGCAACAATAGATATTAATACAATTCCTAAAGAATCTGTTAAACTTGCTACAATTGCTATTGCAACTGTACCTATATTATGTATATATCCATTCCTTCAAAAACATTTTGCTAAAGGAATGATGATTGGTTCAGTAAAAGGTTAAAATTTAATACTTAACTAAAAGGGGATTATCTCAAAAAGAAAAAATTACATCTGTAATTAAAAATCATTTTGAGACAACCCCTTCTGCATAATATAAGATAGGAAATAAAATATACCATATAATAGAAAGATTTATTTACTAGAAAGTAAGAGGTGATTGTAATTATGAAAAAAAGATTGAAGATACTAATTTTAACATTAATAGGTTGTTTAATAATTGTGGGAATATTATCTGTTTTCATAAACAAAAGTAAGGCAACTGATACAGATGAAATTACAATTATGGCACCTCTAAATGGAATATCTGAACCACAAAAAGATAATAAAATAGAAGTTGGAATTAAGGAATTAACTGGAGAAAATATAAAGATTATTTGGATACCAGAAGATAGTTATAAAGAAAAAACTATGGCGATGATGGCTTCAGGAGAATTCCCTGATATTTTAGTTTCAGAAAATGAAACAGAGGATATTGTTAAAGGTGTAGAACAGGGAGGTTTTTGGAATATAGGATCATACTTAAAAGATTATCCCAATCTAAGTAATGCAGATGAAAGTATTTTGAAAAATTCATCTTTTAATGGGGAAAACTATGGTATTTATAGGTATAAGAATCCTATAGATAATTGCATTCTATTAAGGAAAGATTGGATGGAAAAATTAAATATTAAAAATCCAACAACAATAGATGAGTTTACAGAAATATTAAAGAAGTTTACTTATGACGATCCTGATGGAAATGGAGTAAATGATACTTATGGATTATCCATTCCAGGATCTGATTATAATACATTTAATTCATTAATTGAACAGATAGCTGCATGGTTTGGAGCACCAAATAAATGGAAAGATGAGAATGGAGAGCTAAAACCAAGTTTCATGACAGAAGAATATAAAAAATCTTTAGATTATATAAAAAAATTATATGATGAAAAGCTTATTGATCCTAAATTTCACACCAAAAACACTTCTGATATTCAAGAAAATTTCAAGAACAATCAATTAGGCGTAATTATGTGCAAGAAAGCAGATGCACTAAAATTAGAAAATGTATTATCTGCAAAAAATGAAAATAATAGTAATCTTATTACAGCTATTTCAGGAATAAAGGGAAACAATGAGGGAAAGATCCTGACTAGTTCAGGATATTCTGGAATGCTTATGTTTCCTAAAAGGGGTATAAAAACAGAGGATAGATTAAAAAGAGTATTAAATTTTGTAGATAAATTAAATTCAAAAGAAATGTATATGTTACTCAACTATGGTGTAGAAGGTGAAAATTATACAATAGAAAATTCTAATATAAAAACAATAGAAAACATAAGTAATTATAATTTGCTTTCATATTCGGAGATAAGGACAAATTGTAGAAAAGAAAATATTTTTAGTGATAATAAAAAGCAGTTCATAAATGAATTGAATGCTGCAACAGAAATACCAGAAAAAGATAAGGCGATTAACATAGCAGAACCACTGAAAATTCAAGGACATGTGCAAAATCAAAATAAATTACAAGAAACAATAGAGGAATTAAATGCTAAATATATATTTGGAGAAATTGATAATAGTGAATATGAGAAAGGGATAAATGATTGGTTAGATAATGGTGGAGAAGATTATATTCAAAAGGTAAATGAATTATATAATAAATATTTAAATAAATAGATTTAGGAGGATTTGTCATGAATAAATCAATTTGTAAAGTTCCAGAACCAGTACTGCTTAGAAAATTAAATATAGGAGCAGCGGGGAAAAATGCAAAAGCTCTTATTGGGGATATTAATGGTGATGGAAGAATGGAACTTATTATGATTCAAGCTAATGGAGGAATAGATGATAGGTATGAACCTCATCAAGTTCAATGTATCACCACATTTGATCTAAATGGAAATATGCTTTGGCAAGTAGGTACCCCTAGAATAGTGTCTGGAACATTTGGTTCATTTGGTTCTGACTTTCCGGCTCAAATTGTGGACATAGATGGAGATGGAAAAAATGAAGTCTTGTGTGTAATGAATAAAAAGTTCTATATATTAGAAGGAAGTAATGGTGAAGTAAAGAAAGAATTTGAACTTCCAGATAATGAGGCTCATGATTGTATAATAGTTGCTAATTTAACAGGTGGGGCATATCCTCAAGATATAATCCTTAAAAATAGATATTCTAAAATGTGGGCAATGGATAAAGAATTTAATTTACTTTGGGAATATGAAGGTAATATAGGACATTATCCATGGATACATGATATAAACGGAGATGGCAAAGATGAAATAATGGCTGGTTTTGATATGTTGGATAGTAAAGGAAATGTATTATGGTCATGTAAGGATTTAGATGATCATGCAGATTGCATTACTATAGGGGATTTACTTTATGACCCTGCCAGTGGAGTGGAAATAGCAATTGGTGGTGGAGTAAATTCTACTGTTATGTATGATTGGAAGGGAGAAGAGTTGTGGAGGTACAATGGCTCAAAAGAAACTCAACATATTGCAGCAGGAAAATTTAGAGATGATATAGATGGAATACAGATAGCAGGATTAGATAGGATAGAGCGTGGAGATACATCAGGAAAGGTTAATGCTAAGATTGGAAAAGATGGAATATTCATTTTAGATAATAAAGGAAATGAACTTGCTAAAGAAAATCGTACAACAAATGGATGGTTAACATTTATTGAAAGTTTTCATAATTGGGGAGGATTAAAGAAAGATCACATCTTAGCTTATAGAAGAGGTGGAGGGATTTTTCCTGCATTATATAATGGCTTTTTGGAACCAGTTGCTGAATTTCCGGTAGATGGCTATGTTGTACATGGGGATTTAATTAATGATGGAACTGAATGTGTAATTATTTATGCTGATGGTGAAGCTAGTATTTTTGCTCATAAAAATATAGACTTAGATTCTTTTGAAACTAAACCAATTAAACAGAATAAAAGGCTTTCGCATTCAACATTATATCCAGGAAGTGATTATAATAATATAGCTCAAAAGAACTATAAAGTTAAAGAAGTGGAAGGTGATTTTAAAGAAATTAGATATAAATTTCCATTAGAAAATGGAATTTATAAAGTTAATATTATTTTTGGTGGAGAAAATAATGATTCTAAGGTAGAAAAGGTGGAAGTTGGAGATAGGCGGTTAATGCTAAGAAATATTATAACACCAAGTGGAAAATTTAATAAAAAATCATTTTCAGTAAATGTACTAGATAATGAATTAAGAATAGTTGTAATTGGAGAAAATCCCATAGTAAGTGGATTAGAATTACAAAAATCTGATGCTATAACTATTTTTTTAGCTGGAGATTCAACAGTTTGTGACCAATATGAAGAGCCTTATAAAGGATGGGGACAAGTATTGCCATGTTTCTTTGATGATAATGTTGCTGTAAGCAATCATGCCTTTTGTGGAAGATCTGTTGTTAGTTTTATGAAGGAAAGAAGATTAGATAATATATTGGAAGTTATAAAACCAAATGATTATTTGTTTATACAGTTTGGGCACAATGATCAAAAATTAGGTGCCTTTTATGCAGATGCATTTGGTAAGTATAAGGAGTTATTAAAAATATATGTTGAAAAATCAAGGGAGAAAGGTGCTAAGCCTGTCTTAGTTAATTCATTAGTTAGAAGAAGATTTGATGAAAATGAGAAAATAGTAAATACTTTAGAAGACTATCCTGAGGCTATGAGAGTATTGGCAAAGGAAGAAGGAATACCTTTATTAGAATTAAACAAGTTAAGTGAAAGGTTATTGAATGAATTAGGAAGAGAAAAAAGTAAAGATATATTTTTGCATATAAACCCAAATACTCTAGAAGCATATCCTGATGGAATAGAGGATGATACACATCTTAGTGAATATGGAGCTCTTAAGATGGCAGAGATAATAATTGAAGAAATTAAAAAACAAAATTTAGAATTAGTAAAATATTTAAGAGAAAATAAATAGCATTGGAGGGATGAGAGATGAAGAAATTATACCATGGAGCAGCATTTTATCCTGAATTGTGGGATGATAAAACAATTAAAGAAGATATAAAAATGATGGTTGATACTGGAATAAATGTAGTCAGAATAGGAGAATTCTTATGGAGTAAGCTTGAGCCTACCAAGGGAGCTATTGAAATAGCTGTTCTTACTAATGTTCTTGATTTACTTTATGAGAATGGAATAGATGTTATAATGTGCACTCCAACTGCAACTCCACCAATTTGGGTGACTGATGGGCATGAAGAGAGATTACATGTAGATTCAAAAGGAAGAACTATGATACACGGTTCAAGACAGCATGCATGTACAAATAATTTACATTATAGATCACAGTGTAAAAATATTATAGAACATATAGCTTCAGAAGTTGGTAAACATCCAGCTATAGTACTGTGGCAATTAGACAATGAATTTAAATGTCATATAAGTGAATGTTTTTGTGAATCTTGTAAAGAGCAATGGCATAGATGGTTAGAAAAAAGGTATGTAAGTATAGAAAATTTAAATAAAAAATGGGGAACTATGATATGGAGTGAATTATATCAAGATTTTGACCAAATTCCACAACCTTTTGAGGCAACTCCATTTATTCATAATTCTTCATTATCAACTATGTATAGAACATTTCATAGAGAAAAAATTGCT
The DNA here is from genome assembly GCF_031626875.1 of Clostridium sp. SHJSY1. Taxonomy (NCBI): domain Bacteria; kingdom Bacillati; phylum Bacillota; class Clostridia; order Eubacteriales; family Clostridiaceae; genus Clostridium; species Clostridium sp. SHJSY1. Next base: position 7,533 of record NZ_JANDMF010000013.1, on the reverse strand, counting down.
GAGTTTGCAACAGAGCAAGCAGAAGTAATAAGAAAGTATTCAGATAAACCTATAACAACAAATGCAGCTTTAGGCTTTACAACAGATAATGAAATGTTATTTGAAAATTTAGATGTAACAGGATTTGATTCATATGCTTCTCATAAGACACCACATGCATTTACTTTAAATTGTGATATATGGAGAAATGTGAAAAAAGGAAAGGAGTTTTGGCTTCTTGAAACAAGTACTTCTCATACTGGAGCTTTAGATAGACATGCAGAAGTTCATCCAAATGGATACTTGGTTAGTGAAGCTATAGCTAACTATGCATTAGGTGGGGAATCTTTTTGCTACTGGTTATGGAGACAACAACCATGGGGCTGTGAACAAAGCCATTCGGCAGTAATTAGTGCATGGGGAAAACCATCAGTGGGATATGAAAATGTATTAAAGGTAGAAAAAGAGAGAAAAAGAATAGAAAAATTTATGATAGACACTAAATTTGAACAGGCTGAATTAGCTATTACTTATTCAGATAGAGCAAAAACTTTTTTGTTAACAGAATCTCATAAGTATGATAATTACAGAGGATTAATGACAGATTTCTATAAAAATGTATTAGATACAGGGGTTCATAGAGATCTTATACCAGAATCAAGAGAGTTGGATGGGTACAAGATATTGATTACACCATTTATGTATTATGTATCTGATGAATATTTAAATAGAGCCAAGGAATTTGTAAAGAATGGTGGAGTATGGATTGTTGGTCCTCTAACAGGAGGAAGAACAGAGGAGCATACTGTAAATTTAGATGCAGCACTAGGTGAAGAACTAGAAAAAATAGCAGGAGTAGAAACTGCATATACTTATCCGATAGAAAATTCAGGAGCAATAGGTGAGGCTTTTGGGATAAGTGCGCCTCTTAAATTATGGTCATATGTATTTAATCTTAATGAAGCAAAAGCGATTGGTGTGATAAAAGATGGAGTTACATCAGGATATCCTTTCATCACAGAAAATGAATTTGGGAAAGGGAAAATAGTTATGCTTGGATCTCTTCCATATGGAGAAAATGGAAATAAAATGATTAAAAAATTAATAGAGCATTATTCAGAAGAGGTAAATATAGTAGTTAGAGAAAATGTTTCAGAAGGGACATTGGCTATTCCTAGATATAAAGATGATGAAAAATATGAAGTTGTTGTAAATATGGATGGAAAAGGTGGAACAGTTAAGTTATCAGAGAATGTATATGATGTTTTAGAAGATGTTATAATAGCAGCAGGTATGTTAAAAATTCATGCATATGAATATAAAATTATTAAATTAAATATTAATTAATCTTATATTTGTTTGGGATTAGTTTGAATTATTTTTGATTTTATTATATTGAAATATATAATTAATCAAGATTAGCCTTTCTATAGCTTTTATTCAGTATAAATGTTGAATTAATATAATAAATCAAAAAAAACAAATAAAAAACAAATAGAAACAACATAAAAACGATTGATTTTATAAAGGAAGTTAAGTATAATAAAATATATAAACTATAATTATGTTTTGAATTAATAAAATAGAAAGACTGAATATATTAAAGAAAGCAGGAGAGAGTAATGATTATAGAAGACATGAAATTTATACAAAATTTTAAGAAGATAACAGAGGATGCGTGGCTTAAAGGTTGGCATGAAAGAAATGGAGGAAATATTACTTATAGATTAACAAAAGAAGAAATATCATCAATTAAAGAGTTAACAAATGAAGATTCAGAATATATTCCAATTGGAGTAACAGTTAAGAATTTAGCTAATGAATATTTCTTGGTTACAGGAAGCGGTAAGTTTATAAGAAATATGAATGTCTGTCTAGAAGAAAATGCAGGTATAGTTAAAATAGATGAAAGTGGAGAAAACTACAAAATAGTTTGGGGATTAGTAAATCATGCAAAACCAACAAGTGAACTTCCTTCACATTTAATGAGTCATTCAATAAAGGTGGAAAAAACAAATGGAACTCATAGAGTAATAATGCATTCTCATACTACTAATGTAATAGCATTAACTTTTATTTTACCATTAGATGGAGCAGTATTTACTAGAGAATTATGGGAAATGGCAACAGAATGTCCAGTAGTATTTCCAAGTGGAATAGGCGTTGTACCATGGATGGTTCCAGGGGGAGCAGCTATTGCAGAAGCTACAGGTAATTTAATGAATGATCATGATGTTGTAATTTGGGCACATCATGGAATTTTCTGTTCAGGAGAAACTTTAGACCTTACTTTTGGATTAATGGATACTGTAGAAAAATCAGCTGAAATTTTAGTTAAAGTATTATCTATGGGTGGAAAGAAGCAAACAATAACTTCTCAAAACTTTAGAGATTTAGCAAAAGATTTTAATGTTACTATTTCAGAAGAATATTTAGCTTAATTAAGTTATATATAAAGGACCTGCTTTCAAATGATAGCAAGTCCTTTATATATTTATTAGTTATTTAAAATAGCAATTGCACGAACTGGAGCTCCATCAGAGTTTTCAAATTTTAAAGGAAGAGCCAAAAAAGTAAATAAATCACTTCCAATATCACCTAAGTTGGTTAGATTTTCTATAATAACTATATCATTATCAAACAAGAGTTTTTTATGAAGTGTTAAGTTTATGTCTGAAATAGGGTCAATACTTATTACATCTAAACCTACTCCTTTTTTCTTACTTTGAATCAAATATTCAATAACTTCTTCTGTAAGACATGGATATTCTCTAAAATAAGAATTTTTACCCCATCTAGCATTAAAACCAGTATAAAATAAAAGAAAATCAGCTTTGTTAGCTTTCTCTTTAACAGATTCTATATAGTTAATTGTAATTTTCTGACTTTCTAATAAATCAGTGCAATCAATAACTAAACCTTTTCCTATAAATTGTTCTACTGAAAATGAATCTAGAGTAGTTCCCTCAGGAAATATATGATTTGGAGAATCCATATGAGTTCCTGTATGTGAAAACATAATTAATTGAGTTTCTTTAAATCCATCTTTCTTATGAGTACTTACAACCTGTAATTTAGTGGGTTCAGTTCCAGGATAAACTGACATATTTTCTGAAATAGTATGTGTTAAATCAATTATTTTCATAATACAACCTACTTTCTCTATAACAACTAATTTGCATATAGTTACTTATATTTTACTATAATCTATAGAAATAAAGGTATAACTTTGAAGATATATCTGAAACATTTCAGCATAAGTATGGTAGAATAGCAAAAATATTAATGAATTTTTAGAAGGGATGAATGAGTAAGGATGTCTCAAATAATCACATTGAGGCATCCTTATTAGATTAAAATTTAGATGTATTTAAAGTTACTCTTGTATCTGGTAGTTGAACATTACCAGGAACAATGTAAGCTTGAGAATTTCCGTATTGAGGTAAATTTGATATTGTATCAGTTACAGATACTCCACGAATATCAGTAATTTTTATTTTAATAGAGCCTGTCCCCATATTTAAGCCAACAAAATGGTTATAAGGCATTTTTTCCATATTAATCCAAGAACCATTCTTTAAAAATTCCATTTTTACAACTGGATATTTATGATTTCTTACTTGAATAGCTGCCCAATATGGATTACTACCTTCTTTAATACGATAGGAAAACATTCCTGTAACAGGTGCTTTCACAACATGCCATTTTATATTTATTTTACCATCAACCATATTACCAATCTTACCAAAGGAAGTTGGACAAAGATCTAAAGCTCCATTTGCTCCTTCAGGATATAAATCAGTAACATAAACAGTAGTCTTTCCTTTAGGACCTTCAACTTCTAGATATGAACCAGCTAAAGCTGCATTTATTCCATTATAGTTGTAATCATTAGGATCTAAAGCTGTAATTTCCATTGAAGATGGGATAGGATCTAGGAGTGCTGCACCACCAGAATATCCAGAGCCAGTATATGTAGCATAACTTGAACGAGTGCTATCCCAAGCTGCAAAAGCTTGTACACCAGAAAATAGTGAAATATTTATTGCAACAATTGTAGATAGAAGAAATTTTCTTTTTATACTTTCTGTTCTCATAAAAAACCTCACTTTCAAAATTAACTTATCTTAAAATATCTAGAATTATAAGATAGTTAAATATAGCATACTAATGATTCATATAATTGGCTATATAAAATACATAAAAGGACAATTTATATTCATAAAAGATTTATTTCTGCTTAAATAATATTTTTTAGGAACATAATATTGCTTTTTATGACATTGATTATAGATAATAAATTAAAGCGTTTTTCTATTTTTAGCAATAGCATAGTTTTAAGGATATTACCATATATATGGTTCTTTTATTTAAATTTATCGTGGAAATGCACCATTATTTATATCAATGCATGTACCATTAATGTATTCAGGACAATCTGTTGCAAGCCAATAAATTGCTTTTGCAACCTCTTCTGCTTTTGCAAATCTATCAGTAAATACACTATTTTTTATATCTTTTTTTCTTTGCTCTGGTATTACTGACAGCATATCTGTTTCTACTGGACCTGGAGCTACAGCATTTATTACAATTCCTTTTGGTCCTAATAATTTAGCAAAACTTTTAGTAGCATTAATTATTCCTGCTTTTGATACTCCATACCATATATCTGGGTGTCCAATTTGTCCTGCAACAGATGCTGTATTTATAATCCGTCCATTTCCAGTTATGATCATTGACCTTGAAACTTCTTTAATAAATTCTATTGGGGCATACAGGTTTATATCCATAAGCGTATTGATTTTTTCTGATGAATAATTTTCATATGGAATGGAGTTCATTATTCCAGCATTATTCACCAATACATCTACATGGCCAATTTTGCTTACTAAATCACCAATATCTTTTATGTTAGAGACATCAAATTCTATTTTCTCTACATTATTGTTGTCATTGAATTCAAAATTTTTAAAATCTCTTGCAACTACAATAACCTTATAGTTATTTTTAAGAAATAAACGTGTAGTTTCTAATCCAATTCCTTTATTTCCGCCAGTTATCAAGACTTTTTTGTTCATCATATACACTTCTTTCATATTAAAATTTTTATTTATGAATAAAACTATATTTGCAATAGTAAATTCATTCTGAACAGCTAGAGTTATTTGAATTTATTATACCATGTTTTACTATACAATATATGTAGTGAAAATGATGCAACTTAAGATATTATTTTAAAATTGATAATATATAAATTTTCACAAATTTCATTAAATCCAAATATATGTTAATATAAATGAAGGAATATTTATTTTAAATTTATATAAAAAATAAAATTATAAGAAATGGAGAGGGGTATGGTAATTTATACAATGTGCAAAAAATATAAAATGAGAAATATTTTAGCTGTTTGAGGTATATAATGGATATAAAAATTGAACTTGGGAAAATAAATGATGTTGATCAATTGGAAGAGCTTTATAATGATTTAAATAATTTTTTAGAAGAAGGAATTAATTATCCTGGTTGGAGAAAGGGATTATATCCTGTTAGACAAAATGCAATTGATGGAATAAACGATGGGAATTTGTATATAGCCAAGCATAACAATAGGGTTGTTGGGTCTTTAATTTTAAGTCATAAACCTGAATCTGGATATGATAAAGCTAAGTGGACATTTGAATCTGATTATTCAGATGTGCTTGTTATATATACTTTTGCTGTTCATCCTGGTTTTTTTAAATGTGGTATAGGTAAATCACTAATAGACTTTTCTTTTGAGAGAGGTGTTAAATCAAATGTTAAATCAATTCGACTAGATGTGTATGAGAACAATGTACCAGCTATTAAGCTTTATGAAAAGTGTGGATTTAAATACATAGACACAGTTGATTTAGGGTATGGAGAATACGGTCTTGATCAGTTTAAACTTTATGAAAAAATGTTATAAGAAAATAAAGTGGTGATTAAGAATATGTTAAATCACCACTTTTCTTTATTCTAATTTTTAAATTACTTCTGATAAATTTTTTTGAATAATTTTTCTAAACTTTTTTTCTGCTGTGGAATTACTAAAGACATTCTCACATATATCTTTCCATTCATCTATTGTTACGCCAATTTTACTTTCAAAATCTTTTTTGCTATTTGTTATCATAGCAGACTCTTTTACAAATTCTCCAAGCTCAATAGGGTTTTTGAATATTTTTATATATAAAAATTCTTCATCATTTCCAAACCAGCTTTTGTTAAATTCTCTTGCAAATTGTATTAATTCTGGCACTATTCTTTCATTTGGAAGGTCCCAAAGTTTTTTAATTCTGGTGTAATAATTTGACATAACCAGAGCTGTTTTTTCATCTATTAAGCCTTTGGTTAAACCGTTTTCAATTATGGTATCAACAGGTTCACATGGAATTTGATTTATAACTTTATTTTTTCCATATATCCATTTATAGAAGGCTTCTTGTAAAAAAGAATATTGAATATACCCTAATAATATTTTTGAATCTGGAAAATAAGCATAATTATTATTAATGCCATTTTTTTTACTAAAAATAAGTGTATGAATATATAACGATTTTGGGTCGGGTGGATTTTGCATAAACATGTGGCCTCTAATAGTGCTATTTTCTCTGATTATATTTTCCCAGTACTTAAAGGAATTATAATTTTGTTTCACTATAATCATCACCTTTCATTATATATATGTTATTGAGTTGTTTTAAAATTAATAAATATTAAACATTAGAATATAAAGCTTTTAAAAGATTTATGTACTCAATTAATTCAAAAACCACTTAATTTGTTGCAAAAAATTTATAATAAAAATTATCAGTGATAATTTTAGGATTATAACGAATATTTTTAGGATTTTGAATTAAAAAAATAATATATATTCATTATATATTATTTAAATATAAATTTCCTTTAAATATCCAATTTTGTGACTAAGGTCCTTTAACATTAAGACCAAGGTCATATTTTCTATAGGACCATAAGTGTCTTTTTGCATTTTTGTGAATATATGTTATGGTTTTTAACTATAGTTTACAAAATAAAAAAGTACTGATTAATTTTAATGTCAGTACTTTTTAATAAATGATAAGTTAAAAGATTAGTGTTTCTAGAAAAGTTAAGAATCCTTTGAAAATTAAATACCAATCTATTGCTTAGAAATATTATTGAAAATTGAATAGTTTTTAGCATTCTTCTTGAAAATAGATTGATTTTCATTAGGATTATTGCCTCTAGAAAAGTTTTCATTAATGTTATTTTGGTTAGTTCTAGGATAATTGTTAGGTATATTGGAATAATTATCTTCAACAGCAGCTGCATTTTCTTGATAATTATCTTTAACATCTTCTACAGTGTCAGTATAGTTATTACTAGAATAATTATCTTCAACATCTTCTACAGTGTCAGTATAGTTATTACTAGAATAATTATCTTCAACATCTTCTACAGTGTCAGTATAGTTATTACTAGAATAATTATCTTCAACATCTTCTACAGTGTCAGTATAGTTATTATTAGAATAATTATCTTCAACAT